>JAYZCQ010000120.1:0-3678 GCA_036338245.1 Planctomycetota bacterium | reverse complement strand
ATGACTCATTGTTTAAACGATTCTTCATGCCGTTGATTTTCTTTTCAAGCGAGGCAATCTCTTCATCCAGTTTTTCCATCTGAGTATGCGCTTCTTCAGCATCAAACATGTTTGAAAGGCAAACTGTTTGTCCTTCAATCTGGATAGGCATACCATCTTTAACGTCAGCGCCTTCGCAAATGTTGTCAATTCCAGCAAGTGCTTGCAATGTAACATCGTGTTTGGCCGCTAACGCATGCAAATAACCTGAAAGTGTGACGTCAATTCTACGATTAGGTCTAACACCACTTGATGCTCTTGCACCACGGATCGCAGTAACGAGGGCTTGCAATGCTTCAAAGGAAGCAATCACTTGGGCATCTAATTCGATACCGTCAATAACGGGCCAGTTTGCAAGCGCAAGAACGTCTTTGTCATCCAACTCGATTCCTTCGATTATGCCCGAATCAAGTTCGCAAAGATGGCTCCACATTGCTTCAGTTACAAATGGGCAGACGGGGTGAAGTAATCTGCAAATGACATTAAGAACTGTCAGAAGCGTTCGCTGCTGATATTCATTCTCTTTAATTGTTGGCTTAATTGCTTCAAGATACCAATCGCAAAAATCACGCCATAACAAATCGTAGAGCGTTTCAGCAGCAACATTGAATTGATAATCACTAAGCGCTTCATCAAGTTTCTCTGTTGCATGAACAATCCTTGAGAGCATCCAGACATCCACCGGCAGTAAATCAGCATTACTCACATTTACAGCAGGTGAACTAATGTTCAACATCGCAAACCGAGCGCTGTTCCAAAACTTGTTTGCAAAATTACGACCAACATCAAACCTCGATGACGTATTTACTGCAAGCGGCGTCTCTTCTGAATCTTCTGATGCGCCAATAAGAAGGCCATACAACGTCGAAATCTTTTTTGTTTCATCAGATGGGCTAGTCTGAATTGGCGCCATCACTTCATGACCCGTTTGCGACTTTACATACTCCGGTTCAAAAGTCTTACCCGAGTGTGGACAAATCAAATCAATCGTCAAACGAACATCTTGAGTGCCGGTTGATAACTGCGTCAGTGCGTACCGCATAGCGTCAGCGCCATGTGTTGAAATGATGTCGCGCGGGTCAACACCATTTCCAAGCGACTTACTCATTCGTTGCCCAAAACCATCTTGAATCATTGGATTGATAAAGACATCATTAAATGGAAGTGTGCCATTTTGGAAATAACGGTTGAGCATCGTCATTCGGCTTACCCAAAGCGTAATAATGTCGCGACCGGTGACGAGCACGCTTGTTGGATTAAACTTCTCGAGCAATCCCTCTGTGTCAGGAAAATTCACAGGTGTTGGCCATCCCATCGTAGAAAGTGGCCACAACGCTGAACTAAACCATGTGTCAAGCACATCTTCATCGCGCACAAATCCATCACTAACGAGCGCTTGTTCAACATCATCATGACCGCCGCGGACACAAACATAAATCGTAATCGTGCCTTCTGCTTCATCGTGCTGAGTTGCGAATGTTGTCGAATCTTCGCCTTGATACGGGAAGAGGACTTCGGCATCAATTGATATTTCTTTTGTCCAGATTGGAATCTGATGTCCCCACCAAAGTTGTCTTGAGATGCACCAATCACGCAAGTTTTCATGCCACGATTGGAATGTTTTTGCGTACCGTGCAGGCGTAAACCGAAGTTCACCATCTCCTGATTGCTCGCCGCTTTCTCGCTTTGGCGGTGAACCTTCATACTGCTCTGCAGCAAGTGCTCTTAGTGCTTCACCACCAAGTTTGTCATCAGTAACGCGAACGTACCACTGGTCACTTAAGTACGGTTCAATTGGAACATGGCTGCGATAACTGTGACCGACACTGTGGTCATAAGGTTTAATATCCTCAACAAGATCATTGGCTTTAAACCAATCAATTATGGCAACGCGGGCATCTTCTCTTGAAAGTCCAAGATACTGCTCAGCTTCACTTGAACAATCATCCCAGCCATAGTTCGAACTGATACTGCCATCACTTGCCATTACGTTTATAACTTCTAAATTGTGCCTAAGACCAATTTCCCAGTCATTTGGGTCATGCGCTGGCGTCACCTTTAAGAATCCAGTTGCAAATGCAGCCTTTGGATCATCTCCATCACCTGGCATCACAACATAATCATCTTCTACAATCGGAATCACTCTGCCTACGATTGGCAAACGAATCGATTTGCCGCGAAGTTCTTCAGCCCTTGGGTCTTCCGGATTCACTGCAACTGCCGAATCACCAAGCATCGTTTCTGGTCTTGTTGTCGCAACTGTCACGAACCCGCTACCGTCCTCAAGTGGATAGCGAAGGTAGTACATGTGACCAGCGACTTCCTTCATTTCAACTTCGTCATCTGCGAGGGCAGTTAGAGTGACTGGGTCCCAGTTCACAAGCCGCTTGCCTCGATAAATCAAATCATCTTGAAACATTTTGAAAAATGCTTCTCTCACTGCTGCAGTACAAACAGGATCCATAGTGAAACGCGTTCGATCCCAATCGCAGGAAGCACCAAGGGATTTGAACTGACGAAGGATGGTCGCCTCATACTCGTCTTTCCATTCCTGAACACGGGCAACAAATTCGCCGCGTTCAAAATCAGTCCGCTTCTTCTTTTCTTGTTGCATCAAACGTTTTTCAACAACGGTTTGTGTTGCGATGCCTGCATGGTCTGTGCCAGGCATCCATAGCGTGTTAAACCCACGCATTCTGTGCCAGCGTATAAGAACGTCTTGAAGCGTACTGTTTAGAGCGTGTCCAATATGAAGTGGGGCAGTCACGTTCGGCGGTGGAATCAAGATGGAGAATTGAGATTTTTCATTTGAAGGGTCACCATGACCAATATTTGCTTCATCCCATTTTGCAATAATCCCCGCCTCAATCTCTGATGGGGCGTATGATTTAGGGATGGAATCCCGATCAATGACTTGCTCACTCATACCACGCATGATACTCGCACTAAGCATTGTTGCACTCTCTCAAAGTTGTAAGAATGAGGTTTCTCCTCAAAGTCAGGGCATCCCAATTGAGAAGCGTACGCAGTCAATCGAAAGCGCGATGGAATATCTCGATTCCGGACAAATCGTTAAAGCGCTTGCCATTACTTCACTACTCACAAAGGAAGATGCAGAGTCCCCGGAATCACAAGAAGCTCACGGGCTTGTCCTCCTTGCAAGTGCAGAGAAGTTTGACCAAGACGGCTTTCCAGACAACGCAAAAATCGAAAGAGAGCGAGCACTCACTGCTTTTGAAACAGCATGCACGTTACTTTCAAAGCCAACACTCCTTTCACTCTCAACGGGGCAACTCGCTCACATGCTTGGCGATGAAAAAAAAGCGAGGTCGTATTACAACCTCGCACATGATGCAGATGAAAACGATGAAAGAGCATCGTTCTTTATTGCACAAATGGAAATGCTTGAAGAAGATTGGCAAAAAGCGCAATCGTGGATAAACAAAAGCATGGCAAGAAACAGTACGGAACCTTATACGTTACTTTCCTCAGCACTCATTGAAGTTTCACTTGGGAATCTTGAACTTGCAACAAGCAGGGCTGATGAGGGCTGTAAACAAAAACCAAATGATGAGAACCTCAGATTCATGCAAGCAAGGGTCTACCGCAAAGCAGGGCACCCTGACCGAGCTGTTGAAA
>JAYZCQ010000119.1:0-33825 GCA_036338245.1 Planctomycetota bacterium | reverse complement strand
AGAACCAATAATGATGAGGGACTCTGGTCTTTCGCTTAAGGTCATTGCATCTGATGAGTTGATGATGTTGTTCCCATCACATTGTGCAAATGGCAGTTCGCGTGGTTTCGCTCCTGTTGCAATGAGAACTCGGTCTGCAGTTACTGTTTCAAGAACATTTGAACCATTTCCGTTGTAATAATCACCAGTCATTTCACGAACTTCAACTTTGCACGGGTTGAGGCCGTCATTGCCAGAAAGAATATGCGCATGTCCTTGAATGTGTTCAACGCCATTCTTTTTAAAGAGATAGCCAACACCGCCATTGAGTTGTTCTGTAATTTTGCGACTTCGTCCGATGAATACCCCCCAATCGACGGTCACATCGTTTGCGTGAATGCCCCATGCTTGACCGTGGTTAATCGCTTCGTTGTAAATTTCAGCGCCGTGGAGAAGTGCCTTTGATGGAATGCAACCCCAGTTCAAGCAAACCCCGCCAAGTTTATCGCGATCGATGCAAGCAACTTTCAAGCCCATCTGGGCTGCACGAATGGCACCGACATATCCGCCAGGACCGGAACCAATCACAATTAAATCGAAATGGCGTTCTGATGACAACGTTCTATCCTTCCAGTTGTAAGAATGGGAATTGCTGAAAAGTGGGGTATTCTATCCGAGGGAGCGATATTGGGTCCAGTTTTACAGAACTCTTTTAATTTAAGCAACTTGCAATTGTCTCCCTCTGGCTCCTTGAAGGTGGTTTGTCGGGGGTTTGTGAGGTGGAAAATTCGCATTCTTAGCTTAGTCAGAGTATCATTCCTCGCTTTGGCAGATAAAGGCTTTTTATAGTGCGAACAGCAATCATCAGTGACATCCATGGCAACCTTGAAGCACTTCAATCTGTGCTTGCGGACATTGACTCTAAGTCAGTCGACCGCATTGTTTGTCTTGGAGATATTTTGGGCTACGGACCAAACCCTGCTGAATGCGTAGACCTGGTTGCTCAGCGTTGCGAATGGTCACTTCTTGGCAACCATGACTACGGCGCTCTCTATGAGCCAACAAACTTTAACGCTGCAGCAGAACAAGCTGCGTATTGGACTCGCGCTCAATTTGATGCTGAACAAGACAAGGAAGTTGCTGCAAGGAGGTGGGAGTTCCTTGGCGGTTTGCGAGTTCGGACTCAAATGGATGATTTCTTATGTGTACATGGCACTCCTAGAAGACCAATCAACGAGTACCTTTTCCCAGATGATGCAATCAATTCTCCGGTCAAAATGAAACAAATTTTTAACCGAATACCAAAACATTCAATGTCGGGCCACACACATGTGCCTGGAATTTTTACAACCGAACCAGACTTTTATCCTCCAGAAGATGTCGAGTACTCATTCAACTACAAAGATGAAGAACACATCATCATCAATCCAGGTTCTGTTGGTCAACCTCGTGATTTAGATCCACGAAGTAGTTATGCCATCCTAGATAATGAAGAAGCTACTGTTGACTTCTTTCGTCTTGAGTATGACATCGATGCAGTTTCAAGTAAAATTCATTCGATTCCGGAGTTAAGCAATTGGTTAGGTGACCGCCTTCACGAAGGTCGCTAACACAAGATAAGAGAAGAACAAATGTCCCCACAGGCACGGCGCCGTATCATTCCACTCCTTGTCCTACTTGCAGCTGCAGGGATTTTGCTCGCTGTCATTTTTGGACCAAAGAAGCAATCCAATCCAACAGAAGATAAACCTGAAACAAACACCGCTCAGGTTGAAAGTGCAGAAAACACTTCTCTGTCCGTTGAACCCGCGCCGGTTGTAACGCCAACTGAAAGCGTTACCCAAGCACCGCAAACTGAAACTGGCAAACTCTCCCTTAAGCGATTCGACCCGACGAGCGGATCGCTTTCGCTTGGCTCACTTGATGATATAGACAAATGGAGCTTGCAAGCAGTGTTTACACCTGCAGGCGCGGGCATTGACTCGATTCAATTCTCAAATATTTTTGAAACAGTCGACGGTAAACTTGCTTGGGACAAGTTTAGGAGTGAAGGTGGGACGCAACCAGCTTATGACGACCTCTACCTCTTAAGCACAGCAAAAACCTTGCAATATCAGACCAGTAGTGGTGTTGCGAGTGCAACCGCCTCAATACTAGGCGCGAGCCAAGTAGTCATCAATGGGCACACGCTTCACTTGACAAACCCTGATTTTTGGGAAGTTGAAAGTGTTGACGAAGATTCAATTCACTTTAAGGCCGAGGTCGTTTCTCAAGAAGGCTCGACTGTTGCAACAATTCACCGCGATTGGACAATCGACGACCAGTACGGCATAACGCTTAACCAACGAATTACAAATGCAACAAACGGTACGCTCTCAGTGCGTTGGCTTCAATATGGACCACCGAGTCTCGCCGTCGACCGGTCAAGGTACATGGACCGGAGACGTTTTAGATTTGGCTGGGAGTTGTCTGAAGAGTTTGACCCAAACCAAGCGGCTCCAATTCAATCAACTGAAATTCTGTATGAATATGCAGACGCAACAAAACTCGATTCAGAACCCCTTTGGCCTACTGAAGAAACTGAAGAAGACGCACTTAGACTTTCTTGGTTTGCCTCAACAAACCGTTACTTTGCGTTAACTGTTTTCCCAAACATCAATAACGAAGGCGTCGGTAACCGTTCACTGACAAACAAAGTTGAAGTGATCAGTAGCCAAGTGTATGGCGATGGTGATAATGAATTCATATTGACTGCACTTTGGAGTCCTGAAACAACAGTTTCACCAAGCGAGTCCTACGACCTTTCAATGGGCGTGTATGCCGGACCAATGCAGCGTGCAATCTTAGATAACGAGCAACCATACGTCTCACTCAACATGAGAGAGTTGGTGCTCTATCAAATGTCAAGCATGTGCGCAATTTGCACTTTCCAGTGGCTTGCAGATTTGCTTGCGTTGGTGTTGACGTTCTTAGACCAGCATGTCGTCTTTGACTGGGGCATTGCAATCATTTGCCTCGTACTTATTGTCCGCGGGCTCTTGCATCCAATCACAAAGAAATCTCAAATCAACATGCAACGCTTTGGCAAAGTGATGCAAAAGATTAAACCAGAGATTGACAAGATTAAATCAAAGTATCCAGACGACCCAAAGAAAGCGCAATCAGAACAAATGCGTTTGATGCAACAGTATGGAGTGAATCCATTCATGATGCTCGGTTGTCTTCCTATGTTTTTGCAAATGCCTGTTTGGGTCGCGCTTTACGCCCTGCTCTACTTTATGTTTGACATCAGGCAAGAGCCGGCATTCTTCGGCGTCTTCCAAATGATTGGTGAGTGGCCATTCCTTGCAGATTTAAGTGCTGCTGACCACTTCTTTGGCGAGTTTGATGAGCCGTTCCAATTCTTTCTTTGGAATATCACAGGCATCAACATCTTGCCAATCCTTATGGGCGTTATTTTCTTTGTCCAGCAAAAGTACATGTCACCTCAAGTTGCGACGACGCCTGAGCAAGAATCTCAACAAAAAATCATGCGTGTCATGATGGTTGTGATGTTTCCGCTCATGCTTTACTCCGCGCCATCTGGATTGACGCTTTACATCTTGACATCAAGTACTGTTGGCATCCTAGAAAGCAGGCGTGTCAGACAACACCTTGATGGACTTGAGATTGAACCTCAAAAAGCTGCTGCTCACCAAAAAGGCAAGCCAAAGGATAAGCAAGGCCGAGCGTGGGCAGATGCAATGGAAGCAAGACGCAAGAAGGTTCAAAATAAAGCCAAGAAGCGCAACTTCAAGAAAAGAGATTAGTTTTACCTTAGTATTGCCGCATGAATCTTGATGAGACCATCATCGCTGTCAGTGCGCCAAGCGGCTTAAGTGTGAAAACACTGATTCGGATGTGTGGTCCTGCAGCTTTTGATGGTTGCCGCACCCTATGCGGGCTGCCAGAAGCGAGAATCTTGGAGAAAAAACAGTTTTCGCTTGGCAATAAAAGCTTGCCAGTTATGGTTGCTGCATTTGGTGCAGAACAGTCGTATACGGGGCAAGATACGGTTGAGATTCAGTGCCCGAACAATACATACTTAACTGACCGCATGATTCAACGAATGATTGAGGTAACGGGTGGAAGGCTTGCTGAAGCCGGAGAATTCACCGCAAGAGCTTTTTTTAACGGTCGTCTCACACTGAGCGAAGCAGAAGGTGTGTGTGCAACAATTTCAGCGTCTAATGACGCAGAACTCAAAGGGGCAACGCTTCTTAGAGAAGGCGCGCTTGCTTCCCAAGTTGAGTTGATTTCAACAAGGCTTGCAAGAGCTTTGAGTTTAGTAGAAGCAGGAATCGATTTTACTGATGAAGAAGATGTAGTCGCCATTAGTGCTGAGAATCTGTTACAAGAGATTGGGCATTGCTTGCATTACATAAATGCACTTCTAGACAACAACATTTCAATGGTATCGCTTCGCGCCCTTCCCTTAGTAGTCATTGCTGGTCTTCCAAACGCGGGCAAGTCCACACTGTTTAATGCACTTGTTGGTTTCGATAGAGTCGTTGTAAACGCGAAAGAAGGAACAACGCGTGACGCTATCGCAGAGCGCATTCACTTCGGCAACAAGGAGGCGGAACTTTTCGATATCGCTGGCATCGAACACGGAAGTGATGCCCTTACTGATGCCGCACAAAAGAAAACAGCTCGCATGATGCAGAAAGCGGATGTTGTTCTCTATTGTGTTGCGCCTAATCAATCGTTACCGGATGAGTCTTCAAACTATATAGTCGTTCATACGAAGAGTGATGAAGAACATTCAAACGATTCCGCAATCTCTGCTGTGACTGGAAATGGTCTTGACGCTTTAAAAGAACATGTGTCTGTAAGACTCGGTGAACAAGTGAATCCAAACGAACAAGCACTCGCATTACTTGGCAGACATGAGCAGTTACTTATTGAAGCAAAGCACTGTTTAGAACAAGCAAAAAGTGATGTGCAAATACCCGAATTAACAGCAAATTCCTTGCGTAACGCATTAAATGCTATTGGTGGAATTACAGGACAAGTGACCCCTGATGAAGTACTTGGAGAAGTGTTTTCATCCTTTTGTGTAGGAAAATAAAGATGGAATGTTCATTGCCAATTCGTGTTCGATACAACGAGTGTGACCCGATGGGCGTCGTTCACCATGCCGCGTACCCAGTCTGGTTTGAAATGGGACGAACGGAATTGTTACGCGTTCAAGGTTTCACCTATAAGAATCTTGAAGAAGAACAAATCTACTTTGTTGTCTCAACACTGCAAGTTAAATATCACGCACCTGCGCATTATGATGATGCGCTAATTTTAGTGACAAGATGTACAGAACAACGCAAAGCAACTCTCATGCATACTTATGAGTTAACACGTGGCGACACCTTACTTACGAAAGGCGAAACTGTAATTGCTTGTGTTAACAAAAATGGTCAAGTGCAACAAATACCAGACTGCATTATTTCAGTCTGTCAGTAGTCTTACTTTGATCTTTTTAAGTGGTACGTGTATTTGCGTTTGCAATTTTTTTAGCAACCCGCCCCTAATCAACTGCTGTAATTGATAACTCATTGCAGAGCCATTGACAGCTACTTCTAGAACTCCATTCTTTAATGAGATTGGATGCGTTTGTTCATAAATAAACTCAGGCACTTCTTCTTTCCAAACTTCAGCTATTTGCAATAGTTGTGTGTTGGAACGCTTTAGTGTTCTCTTTAGATTAGCGAGTGTCTTCTGCATCGTTAAGTCTCTTTCTCTGCGACCACGCCACTCTCTGAGTTGTTCAAGTTTTCGCTCTTCTAATGTCATCAAAGTTCTATCGTAACGAAGGTAACCAACAATTTCAAAATAAAGTTTCTCTTCTCTTCACAATGGACATCACTGACTTTGGTATCGTTTCTTGATATGACATCGATTCACATCAATAATTTGACAAAATCATTTGGCGAAACAATCGCCGTGAACAATGTCTCGCTGACTATTGAGAGTGGTGAACTCTTCTTTTTACTTGGGCCTTCAGGTTGCGGTAAAACTACCCTGCTCAGAATGCTTGCGGGTTTCATCGAGCCGACAAATGGCGCAATTATGTTTGGAGAGCGCGATGTTACCCACCTACCGCCACATAAACGAAACACTGGCATGGTCTTCCAAAGTTACGCTCTGTGGCCACACATGACAGTACTCCAAAATGTGTCATATGGTCTTAAATTACGCAAACTTGCATCGAACGTGCAAGAAAAGAAGGCTAAAGAGGCTCTTTCAGTTGTCCAGATGGAACATTTGGCGCATCGAAAGCCAAATGAATTGTCTGGCGGCCAACAACAACGCGTCGCCCTAGCTCGCTCAATCGTCGTCGAGCCAGATGTCCTACTTCTCGATGAACCGCTCTCAAATCTTGATGCGAAACTAAGGCTAGAAATGCGGACGGAGATTCGTCGAATTTGCACTACTCTTGGCATCACAACAGTTTATGTAACACACGATCAAAAAGAGGCACTTTCTATTGCTGACAGAATGGCTGTTTTGAAAAATGGCCATGTGCAGCAAATTGGCTCCCCTCAAGAAGTCTACAATCAGCCATGCTCTTCATTTGTCGCCTCTTTCATTGGGGAAACAAACTTTATTGAAGCCAAAAGTGAAGGTAAATTACTGACAACCGCTGTTGGCTTGCTCGAATCAACGCACTCATCAACTTCCACAGATGTTACCGTTTCAATCCGCCCTGAGTCATTCAGCCTCAATAGCCCCCCTTCTAGCCCAAATACTTTTTCTGGAACCTGTATTCAATCAATCTATCTCGGGGAATCCGCCCAGCACAAGTTCAAAACAGAAGGCGGCAATATCATCGCCGTTACTGAAATGAACCCGAAGCATCGGGTTGAAGTTGGCCAAACAACGACCATCTCTGTTGCCCCCGCGGACGTGTTTCCAATAACAAAATCTTAGGTAACTGTCTCTATATGTTGCTAATTTACGCTAACTCGCTGCGATTATACGCGTTCTCTCTTTAACATGCTCAAGTTCGGCTGATTATAATTATTATCGGACTCGCCCTGCTCTCGCATTTTTACTCCTTGATAAGCGGCTTCCGCCCTTGACGTTCCACGTGGAACATGAGATAACACTATTGCGTGAGGACATGACGTTCCACGTGGAACATGCGGTTAAAGGAGTAGCCATGGCTAAGCAAGCGAAGAAGGCAAAAAAACGTTTGGGCAAAGGGCTCGGGGGATTACTGTCAAATCCTGTAGCAGTGCCCGTTGAAAAGGGTGGGGGTCTAAGTAAGGGGAAAGAAGCTACGCAGGTTGAACCTTCGCAATCAGCAACTGAGGCTGCCGTTCTCGACTCAGGTGATACTCAGTCATTTGCCAGCGAAGGAATTTCATTTTTGCAGATTGATTCTGTCGAGCCTAATAGGCTGCAGCCTAGGCAGGTGTTCGATGACGACTCTCTTTCACAACTCGCGGACTCAATCCAAAAGGCGGGGGTAATGCAGGCAATCGTTGTACGAAAGCTTGATGGTGAAGAGGGGTATGAACTTATTGCAGGCGAGCGTAGACTAAGAGCGGCTCAGATGGCTGGGCTGAAAACAATCCCTGCAACGATTAAGAATGTTGACGACAGAACTGCTGCCGAATGGGCGCTGATTGAAAACTTGCAACGGGAAGATTTAAATCCAATTGACAGGGCAGAAGCATTTGACAGACTTATTGTAAAGTTCGAAGCAACACAAAATGAGATCGCTGAACAGCTTGGAATCAACCGCTCTAGCGTGTCTAACTTCTTGCGATTAAATGACTTAGAGTCTTCCGTGAAAGATGCAGTTCGTGATGGTCGCCTCACAATGGGGCATGCCAAAGTTTTGCTCAGCATTCCAGATGTCACGAAGTCGCGTTCGGTTGCGGCTCGTTGTATGCGTGAGCAATGGTCTGTCAGAGAACTTGAACGCCAACTTCAAAAGGGCGGTTCTAAACCAAAGGTAATGGAAAAAGAAAAGACGCCGCTTGATATGTACATGGATTCACTCAGTGAACAAATTGGCAATCATCTTGGTACTAAAGTTGACATCGCTTCCGGCCAGAAGAAGGGTAGCGGTAAACTTACTATTACTTTCTACGACAATGATCAATTTGAAGGCATTCTTGACAAACTGCAATTCAAGCCAGTTTCTTAAGCATTTCTATCAAATAGGGGACATTCACTTCATTCACACGCATGACGCTCCGATAGTTGGGGCGTCATGTCACATCCATTCCTATCTTTGCCGACTGCTGATACAGCCAAACGTGCTGAACAAATTGCTAAACAGCAATATCAACGATTTCTTTCTAACTGGGCACAACAACTTTTTGTACTCAAAGCTCAAGAAAAAGAATCGCAGATCAACTTGAAAAAGGCAGCGTAGTTATCGGACACTAGTGTGGTTACTGTACGCTCCACGTTTTTCCATCACGAACTACTTCCCGGTAAATCGTATCTCGTTCTACGGGCTCAAACCCCGCGTCGCGAATCGCTCTGCATAAATCTACGACAGTGCATTCCTGATGCGTGTCAGCAGTGTCTACTTTTGTAATGTCATACCAAACAACCGTGCCATCGATATCGTTTGCGCCGCACTCAAGCATATGTTGCGCCATGTGTAGCGTTTGCATAATCCAAAACGCTTTGATGTGCGGGATGTTGTCGAGCATAAGCCTTGCGATTGCAATCGTCCGCAAGTTTTCAACACCGCCCGGCCCAGGCAGATGGGCAAGTCCACTTTTGCCTGGAATAAACGGCAGGGGGATAAACGTTTGGAATTGCCCTTTAGTGTTGTCTTTTAGAACGCGATCTTGTTCATCTCGAATCTGCATCATGTGGTCAATACGTTCTTCATGCGTTTCAATATGACCATACAACATTGTTGCGTTTGAATTTAAGCCAATCTCATGTGCACATCGATGAACGTTGAGCCACTGTTCCCCTCTGATTTTTCCTTTAAAAGCGTCATCATGAACGCGATCGTCGAAGACTTCAGCTCCGCCGCCAGGCAGAGAACCAAGACCACTCTCCTTCAGTTCTTCAAGGACTGCAGTGATACCATCCCTACCTTCTCGGCCTCGTTTAGAGATGCGAGCAAGATGCACAACTTCAACTGCAGTAAACGCCTTAATGTGAATGTTCGGTGCCATCTCACGAATTGCTTGAAGCATTTCTGTGTAATACGAGAAGGGTAACCAAGGGTGAAGCCCGCCAACTATGTGAAGCTCAGTTGCTCCTGCGTTAATCGCAACTTCTGTTTCTTTGCGAATGTCATCGAGCGAATGTTCGTACGCACCGTCTTGTTCTTTCTTTCTGTGAAAATCGCAAAACTGACAACTTAATGCGCAAATATTTGTGTAGTTAATGTGCCTGTTAATGTTGTAATAGGTCTTGTTGCCATGCAGTTTTGTACGCACCTCTTGGGCGAGCATACAAAGCGTCCAAAGGTCCGGCGTTTCGTACAAATAAACGCCTTCTTCGCCACTTAAGCGCTGCCCAGCCCGAACCTTTTCTGCAATGGCATCGAGTTTCTCATCATGAACGAGAGGTATAGGATTCGGTGGGGTTTGTAACGACATGACCTGCACATCGTAGCGATGAGGGGGTACATGTCAAGGTAGGAGAACTGTGCGTTTTATGCTGCTTTTACCTTAACCAATTCAGAGTGTCCCTGCGAAAGAAGGGGGCTTGAACACCCGATGCTTTCATTATGGTTGCTTATAACAACAACTCGACGCATCATCCCTTTCTCCGCAACAGTATGGTAAAACTTGAAGGCGATAGGCCGCTCCCGTTTCCAACGCGAGCTGCAAGAAAGTTAAGCGAAGAACGCTCAACACGATACGACGATGTCGAAGGGGCGATTGAAGAAGCTGAACTACGCATCCGCGAGTATGCTTCAATGATGGGATTGATTGCACTGCACGACGAACCGCCAAATGCAGCTTAACTGCTCATTGTTTGAACGCGCTCGATAACACGAACGAAGCAAGGCGCTTCCTTCGGTAACCCTCGTCTTCAACAAATCGAAGTGAACGAACACCTGCAGGAACATGCGTTCGTTTGACTTGCTGCGTTCGCTGTTCTGGTTCGATGATAGAATCTTCGCCACTCGGACTCAGCCCGCCCATACTAGCAACAAGTCCAGGGCGGATTGCGCCAATCACATACACCGTGCCTGCTGGAACGATTGGCACTTCTCTTCCGTAAATGTTTACATATTGAGAGCTGCGAAAGATAGCTTTTAACCCACCCGCTTTACGGACATACACATCTTCACTACCTTCAACTTTGTACAACCGTTCAAACGATTGATTTTGTCGCAAATCTTTTTGCTCCACAAAGAGAGAAGTGCTCAATGCGCCTCTGTCTTCTACGCCAGCGTCAACCGGTATTAACTCGACGGGCTCTAAGGCACAGAGTGATGCGATTAAAATTGTTGCGAGTTTAAATACCATAACAGGGGATGTCCATAAAATTGTACGCAAGCGAGCACACGATGCAAGTTGACATCAGTATAGTCTCGGCATGTCTAAAGTAATTTCTGTGAATATTTCTAGTGGGGGCATTCCTAAGTTACCTGTGCCAATAGCTGAAGTCCAAGAAAAGGGGCTTGAAGGTGACGGACGAAATCATGAAAAGCACTGGAATGTAAATAGGGCAGTGAGTCTCATGGATATCGAAACGCTGAACGTACTCAAAGAAGACGGTTATCCACTTGAACCTGGGGCTATTGGGGAAAACCTCACAACTGAATCGTTAGACATGACTGCGTTGAATGTAGGTGATACGCTCACGTTCTCAGGTGGCGTAATCATTGAACTTACTGAGTTACGGAAGCCCTGTTATGTCCTTGACCCACTTGGCAAATCCCTCAAGACAGACATTGTTGGGCGGTGTGGCTACCTTGCAAGAGTGATCCACGCAGGCACGCTTGAAGCGGGTGAAACAATCTCAGTCACATCGACATGACACCGTGCGTTGCCATTTTGCTTGGCGGGCGAAGCGTACGAATGGGCGAGCCGAAGCATTTAATCCAAGTTGGAAATATGCATACATTAATGGATGTCGTGGTCAACTTTGCTTCAACACTCACTGAGTCCATTGTCACTGTTGGGGGAAGATACGGCGCATTGCCACATGTCTTAGACCGTCGCCATGATGCAGGGCCACTAGCAGGTGTTGAAGCGCTACTCCATTCAGGAATATGCCAGCGATACATCGTCATTGGCTGCGACATGCCATACTTAAACAATCAGAGCATGCAACGATTGATATATTCAACTCGTTCAGCGGCTTTTATTCACGAAGATAGGATGTATGGAATGCCCTGCGTTATTGATTCGGCGTGTGCAAAGTTATGCACATCGTGTTTAGATGAAGGCATGCGTTCAATCAAAGATTTTTTAAGGCGAATTGATTGTCAACTTTTTCCTGCAACGAGTGAGCTCGCCACGTCATTCTCAAGTTTAAACACACCGAGTGATGTTCACGACTTCACCCTTAAAAACAGGTGTACGTGATTCTTTATCGATTTCTGTTGAAAGTAGCACATTCGCTTCGGGGTAATACATCGCGCAGTTACCTGTAGCAATCTCGATTGATCTTGTAATGACTTGCATTGACCCTGATGGCCCCTCGACCTTCACTACTTCATTTTCAGAAAGACCTAATCGATTGATGTCGACCTGGTTCATCATGATGATATCTCTGCGAGTTTGATTTCGGAAGACATCTTCTTCTTCATAGACCACAGTGTTAAACTGTCCTTCAGAACGTATTGTCATCAATCTAAGTTGGTTTTCAGAAATACTTTTTGGCGTTGGCAACTCAACTGCGTGTGCTTTTGCTTTTTGGTTTGGCGTGTTAAACAACGGCTTGTGGAATGTTCGCCCTTTGATTTGATGCTCTTCGTCGGGATTAAAGCCGTCTAAACACTCCGCAAGCAAGTTGCGAATCGCTTGATAATCTCGGTATTGTTCCCAATCAACACCATCAACAGCAGCACATGCAAGAGACACAATAATGTCGACTTCGCTAAGGACGTCCCTGTGCCTTGCCGAGCCGCCACTGCTACGCCTGACGTAATTAAACATGGATTCTTGTGTTGTTATTTGTGGTTCTTCATCTCTTGGGAGTGTTGGGAAAATGATGGTCTCTTTGCCTCTTCCAAGAAAGTGCCCCTTGTTTAATGTCGTTGAAATGTACGCTGTTGTTTGAATCTTCGACATCGCTTTATGTGCAAACTGCGTATCGGGATTTGATGCAAGCAAGTTGCCGCCAAGGCAAAGTGCGAACTCAATTTCTCCCTTGTCTGCCGCTTCTATACACGCCATCGTGTCGCCGCGATGATTGGCTGGAGGATCTGAAAGCGACACATGGAGCGCCTCTTCAATAGCGGATTTCATTGCTGGCTTGAGCACAGGAACAACACCGATTGTGCCCATGCCCTGAACATTTGAATGACCTCTAAGTGGAAGCAACCCCGCTCCACGCTTTCCAATCATACCTCTTGCAAGTGCAAGGTTCGCAATCATTCGCACACCATCAACGCCGCCTTTGGCATGCGTAATACCCATCGCCCAGCAAAAGATTGTCTTAGATGATTCCTTATAAAGTTGAGCAATACGAGCAATTGTTTCAATTGAAACACCACTTGATTGTTCAATCCATTCCCATGTATGCGATTGGGCTTGCTTGCGGACAAGTTCAAAATCTTCGACATGGTTTTCCACAAAGGATTCATCAATTCCATCATGATTATCTAACCATTTAATAATGCCGAGTAACAGTACGCAGTCGCCGCCAATGTTTGGCTGTACGTATTCATCTGAAATGGTCGAACCAAACAACAAACTTCGCACATCGCTTGGTACTTTAAATTTGCAAAGCCCTTGTTCCTTCAGTGGATTAATGACAATAACTTTCCCGCCGCGCCTCCTTAATTCAACTAAGTTCCGAAGCAAGCGAGGGTGATTTGATGAGGGGTTACAACCAATCAAAATCATTAAGTCAGCTTCTTCAATATCATCAAGGACAACCGTTGCTGTTCCAGAACCAGTGACGCTTGTAAGACCAACGCCACTTGCTTGATGGCAGTAGTAGGAGCAGTTATTAATGTTGTGCGCGCCATGGACTCTCGCAGCAACTTGTAACAAGAAACCAGCTTCATTACTTGACCGCCCACTGAAGTAATAAAATGAGTTTGCTGGATCCGTCCCCTTCATTTTTGATGATACTTTTTGGAGTGCTTCATCCCATGAGATGCGCCTGTAACTCATGTCTAACGGACCTGCATACACAGGAAATACTAATCGCCCAAGCGACTCAAGCTCGCGGGGCGACATTGAACCTAACTGCGATATGGAATACGTTTCAAAGAGCAACTCTGTAATGGCACCTTGCATGTCTGAAGCCATTGCCTGCACAGACTTCTTGCAAAACTCCGGAAACTTGCCCGCTTCATTGACCATTCCTCCTTTTTGCCCGCCCATGCCAAAAGCACATGTTTTGCAGGCATTTTTCGCGCGCATCGCCTTCCACATTGCAAGTAAGCCGCCAGCACGCCTCGCTTGCTGAATGACGTACCAAATCGAATGGAAGCCACCCTTCATGAATCGTTACGCGTATTGCGTGAGCGCCTGATCGACTGCATCCATGAGATTCCCTACCATCTCTGCAGAGAAATCAAACTTCAAGCCAGCTGACTCAAACAATGTTGGCAATGGTTTACTGCCACCAATCATCAGTGCTTTCTTGTACGCATCAATTGCTGACGTCTCATCATTGCAATAGTTCAACCAAAGTTGAAGCGCGCCGAGTTGAGCAATGCCATATTCAACATAATAGAACGGCACTTCAAATGGATGGAGTTGCCGGTGCCAGACTGCAGCCTGTTCGTCTGCGAGGTCACTCCAGTCACTAACGCCACCAAAGCGTGCTGTAATATCAAGCCAGCACTGTGTTCGTTCTTCTCTAGTATGCTCAGGATGCGTGTAAATCCAATGTTGGAATGCATCAATCGTTGCAACCCACGGCAGCGTCGCAACAATGCTTTCAAGGTGTTTACGAATGGCGCGTTTGCAATCTTCTTCAGAATAAAACTCATCAAGGAATTGATACGCAAGTGATTCCATGCTCATTGAAGCAACTTCAGCAAACTCAAGAGGAGGATTGCGGTACCACACTAAATCATCGTTCTTGCTGAGCATAGCGTGGAACGCGTGTCCTGCCTCATGCACCATCGTGTCAACATCACGAGGCAATCCAGCAGCGTTCATAAAGATAAAGGGCTTGCGTTCTCTGTCACGACTTGCTTGGTATCCGCCTGGTGCTTTTCCTTTCCGCGATGCAAGGTCAAGGGAATAACCACCATCTCGCATTGAATCAAACATCGTCCCGAGTTCGCCATCCATTCGGTGAAACAATTTGGAACTTCGCTCAATGAGTTCATCTGCTGTTTCAAATGGGCGCAGTGGATCGTGTCCATGTGGATCTACTGCCAAGTCCCAAGGTCTAATTGTATCGAGCCCGAGTGCTTCTTTTCGTTCATTTGCAAGTCTTCGCACAATCGGCATGCATGATTGTTCAATAGCATTATGGAATGCCATGCAATCTTCAGGTGTGTAATCAAATCGGTGCTTCACCGTAAACATGTAATCGCGGTAGTTGTCATAGCCCGCGTTTTTTGCAACCTGATTTCGTATTGAGACCATGTCGTCGAATAGGCCATCAATGTCATCGCGATTTTCTAATCGTCTACCTGCGACTGCTCTCCAAGATGATTCACGAACTTCGCGGTCCCCATCTTGTTGATAGCGTCCCATCTGAGGCATTGTTCGTTCTTCGCCATCAAACTCTACCATCATTGCACCGCAAATCTCTGAGTACTGTTGACCAAGTTTTGTGTCATCAGTTTGTAGGGGAACGTTCTCCTCTCTAAAGAGTTCAACATCTGCTGTCCAATTTCGAATCAAAACGCCATAACGCTCTTGGTCGAGGGAAGCAGCGTGTTCACACTCAACAACTTTCTTCTTAATCTCAAAGCGGATTTTCTTAAGCTCTGGCTCAACTGTTTCAATGAAATTTAGAAACCCTTTCTTCGCATCTACATCTTCAGTGTTGCACGTCATTGCGATGTACAAGTTAGAGCCTGCTTCATCAGCAGTTGCATCGAGTTCCGAGCAATCAAGTAAAAACTGTGCAATACAACCCTGGCATTTGAATGTTCTTTCAAGGAGTGATTCGTAATACGGTCTTAGATTCTCCCATGTCGTTGCATCAATTTCTGCAGGTACAAAGTTGGTTGTTGCTACTGTCATTTCAATTCTCCATATTCTCTGGCAAGCACGTTTCAGTTACAACTGCGATGCAATCCGTTGACATTTGGACTGCTTCAGCAATCTTTTGTGCGTGCGAATCATTATCGCAGATTGCAAACATAGTTGAGCCGCTCCCTGACAGATGGACCTCACATTCGCAAATATTCGAGAGTTTGTCTATATCATTTCTTAACTGAGGTGTCACATCGCACGCAGCCTCAGTGAGCGCGTTAAAAATGTCGCCCGATTCGACTCGCTGAACATCAATTGCTTGCGAATCTCGATGTTGGAATGCTTGATAGACCTCGCCTGTATTGCATCCATACGGTGGAATACAGAGCAAAACTGTTTTGTGTTCAAACTTAGAATTCTTAATCAAATCACCAGTGCCGCTAACAATCGCCTCATGTCCTGTCAGGTGAAAAGGCACATCGGAGCCAAGTTCGCGAGCAAGCGAATGCAAATCAATTTCAAGTTCAAAAAGTTGCTTCAATCCTACAAGCATTGCTGCTGCATCTGCGGACCCGCCACCAAGACCACCACCCAAAGGAATACGCTTTTGGAGTTTGAGTTGAACTGGAAGAGTATCCCCAACTTGTTCTTGTACGAGTTTGTGTGCTTTGACAGTTAAATCCGATTGAATTGACCAATCCATTTCCGTTTGCTTTGGGGCATCTTCATCCCAAATAATGGCATACCTCGATAATGCGTGTGAATCTAACGCCGTTAGTGTCAGCGAATCATGCAACGATATCGACACCATTCGTGATGCAATCTCATGGAGCCCATTTGATTGTTTTGAGCCTACAGAGAGCGAGAGGTTAATTTTGGCGTGCGCGATGCACTCAATTTGCGAAGATGCCATATCAGCAAGTCTACCAGACAAAACTCTTGAGAGTATCATGCAGTCGAGATGAAGAAGAAGCTCTCATTTGTCATTCTTGGAATCATTGTCTTACTTGGTGCGACCGCATATTTTGCCATCCCACCTTATGTGTCAAGCCTCGTTCAATCGATGCTCAACAATGAAGGCATTCATGTTGAACAAGTGGAGTTCACTTGGTCCGGTCCACAAGAGATTCGTGGTTTGCAAATCAGCGAAGATGAACTCAGCGGCACATTCGATTGCGCTTTGCAAGCGCCACTCATGGATATCATCAAACAGTCCTCGTCAATTCAACTATTGATTAATGGGCAGTTGACAATAGGAACGCATGATACGCTTGCACTGGATGTTGACTCGGGCAATGTCACGATTAGCCCATCGGGGGCGCTTTCAATCGACGTGCATGCTACGCATCAGGATGGCGGACATCTTAAACTTCAAGCAACCTCACCTAACTGTCTTGATGCTCAATATGAGCTCAATGACAATTGTGAGTTCACGTCTACATTTGAACTTCATTCAATTCCAATTCCCTCAGTAGGTTCAATAGGCGGGTGGTCAGTGATGGCCATGAATGGTTCACTGAGTTCCCCAGACCTTGAAACAACGATGAATCTTGATTTACACGGTTCACTTCAAGAGTATGAAGCTGACAGTGGCGATGTTCGAATCAAACTCCAAATCACAAAGTCGGAAGACGAATCTAGCCCCGTTGCGATTGATGGTTTTGAGGTCACGGGCATGGCGCTCCTTGAACAAGTTCCAAGTAGTTTGCTTGCACCATTTTTGAATACGACGCCTATAGACATAGAGCGTGATATTGGCGATTCCTTTGCACTAAAGGTAACAAACCTGCAGCAAGGCGAACCGCTTCAGTTCTCTTTTGAAAGCAGTCAGTGTCAAGCCACTGGTTTAGTGACCCCTTCGTTCCAATCGTTTACAAATGTGGAATTGCATGCATCTGTCAATTCAGGGCTCATTGAGACAATTTCAGAATCTCGCCTATCAGGAGATTCAACCATCCATGCATCCATCGATGAATGTGTGCCTCATGGCGATTTGTTTTCTTTAACTGGCCAGCTTTCTTGCTCAGGGCCAATCCTAATTACAAAGTCCAATGTCACGATTAGGGATTTGGACACTACTGTTTTAATCCAAGACCAACAACAGATTCACCTTGAAGGCTCAGCGAAAACAAACAATAAAGCAACCACATTCACACTCGTGGCAAAGCAAACAGAGAAGCCTGATTCGCTTATTGCACTTCTCGATGAAGTGTCAAGTTCACTCCCAACAGGGCACGCCTCAATAGATGTTAGACAGTTTCCAACATCCATCCTTGCTGAACTCGCAGGTTTTGAAAACATCAACACTGCTCGTGATATTGGCACACTCTGCGATTTGTCATTGACATTGAAAGAAGAAGAAAACATCGTCGCGTTCAATGCAAAACATTTGCAACTCTCTGGGTTTGTAGAACTCGGCGACAGTGGACTTGAGCGATTGACATCCTGCAACGTCACCGGAACTGTTCATCCCAAACTTGCTGAAGATATTGCCGGCGTGAAATTCGCCGCCCCAGTATCAGTTGCGGCGGTAATCGATGACATCGATATGGATGGCAATAGTACATTTAATGGTGTGTATGCCATTGGCAACCAGCAAACTGTTATTCAGGGGAAAAGCGCTCGTCAAAGCAATGACGAGTTGCAACTACATTTCGCAGCAACTGGCATTGACACACATCTCATCGATGCAATGGGCGAATGTAATGGTTTACTCGTCGATTCAGTAGGAACGCCAGTGTCTGTCGAATGCATTATCGATGATATATCTGGATCGCCGCGTGTTCAAACTGGAGGAATCGCCCCAAATGCTTCTTTTGAAACGCAGTTTACGATTGCCGGGAAACTCGCAAACATCGATTCCCAGAAGAGCGTTGCTTCACTTCAGTTAACACCCACACTAACACAGCGAATCCTTAAAGATTTAGGGCCAGTGCTCTCAGACATCCGCACTGTCAAACACCCAATCAAGATGACTGTGAGCAACGCAAGCGTTCCTCTCGATGGCAATGTCAAAAAACTAAACGCAGATGTACGTATTGATATCGGTGAAGTAGAACTTGATAGTGGAGCAGCAACACTTCAGTTGCTTCCGATTTTTAACTCTTCACATGCCGAAATGATTCCAGCAGAATTTGAACCAATTGAAATTCAGATTCGCAAAGGCGTCATAACGTATGACGAATTCAACCTCATTATTGACGGCAAGTATTCAGTGCCATATGCAGGAACGATTAATTTAAACAACCGAAAATTAAATCTAACATCAGCTGTACCGCTCACAGGGCTAGGGTATTCAATCAAGGAATTGCGAGGGCTTGCGACTGACATTGATGTACCGCTCCGCATTACTGGCACGATTTCAGAGCCGAAAGTAGATGTTGACCCACAGTTTGATTTGAGTAAATTACTTCAAAGCGCCGCATTAGATGCTATCGGTGATGCAATTGGTGACGCACTCAGTGGCGAAGGAGAAGCGCCAGACCCAGTGAAACTTCTTGAAGAACTGCTTGGTGGCGGACAATGACACGTTGCGTTTGGTGTGGAGATGACCCCATCTATGTAGCGTATCACGACACAGAGTGGGGCGTTCCTGAACACGACGACCAAGCGCTTTATGAAAAGTTATGCCTTGACGGATTCCAGGCGGGGCTATCTTGGATTATTGTTTTAAAAAAACGGGATAACTTCCGCAACGCTTTTAAAAACTTTAACCCCGAGAAGGTGGCTCGTTTTGGCAAGCGTGACCTTGATAGGTTGCTAAACGATGCCGGCATCATCCGTTCAAAAGCTAAGATTGAAGGTGCAATAGCAAACGCGAAGGCATGGCTTAAAGTGATGGAATGCGGCAAAGGTTCTTTTGATGAGTTTCTTTGGAAACATGTTAACCACAAAACAATTGTGAACACTTGGAAGACAGATGCACAGATTCCTGCGCAATCTGAGGAAAGTGTCGCAATGACAAAAGACCTAAAGAAGCATGGCTTTAAATTCATTGGCCCAACAATTTGTTATGCCTTCATGCAAGCAGTCGGCATGGTGAATGACCATGTTGTGACTTGCCCGCGATACAAAGAAGTCTAATGATCGTTTTAAAAATATGACCAAAGCGTAGAGTCTGCTGAACTCACTGTGATGGACGTACCATCTAAGTGTTCCTCAAGAAGTTTCTTAAGTGTTGGCAAAAATCCTCGCTCGCTGTTCGTGTGACCAGTCAAGATGACCGAACAGCCACGAGCAAGCGCCGCAACAACCTGGTGATGAGTCATCTCACCTGTGATGTACACTTCGCAACCTTCAGCAATCGCTTCTTGGCAAACTGACCCGCCCGCACCGGCACACAATCCAACTGTTTTGACAATTGAACGCTCATCAACTCCGTTTGCAGGAGCAACTCTAACGTAACCAATGTTCAAGTGTTTTTTAACACGACGTGCAAGTTCGTCAAGTTGTACTTCTTGGTCAAGGCGAATACGCCTGCCAACACCAATCGCACGATGGGGGCGTTCACTTAACTGATAGACCTCTATAACTGGTTCTTCATAAGGGTGGAACTGCTTCAAGGTTTGAATCGCTAGCGAAAGGGCAGATAACGAAACGACCATTTCAAGTTTGCTCTCTGGCGTCACTTCAAGTTCGCCCGCTTTCCCAACAACGGGATTTGAGTTTTCGTTCCCAAGAAAAGTTCCAGTACCTTTTGTTGTAAAAGAACACTGTTCATAGTTACCGATTCGTCCGCATGCAACACTAGCAAGAGCGCTTCGAATAGGTTCTAGACTTTCTTCGGGGCACATCGTTACAAGTTTGCATTGCTCAGAAGATGGCAAGTTTCCAAATGGTGCGATTGCGCGGATATCGCCTTGCCCGATCCCTTCAGCAATCCAATCGTTTATGCCCCCGCGAGCAACATCGAGTGCTGTGTGTGGTGAATAAATCGCTATCGAATGCTCAATTGCTTTAAGCACAATGCGTTCTTTGAAAGTTTTGTCTGTCACTGAAGAAAGGGCATCAAATATTGGGGGGTGATACGCAACAATTGCATTCGCCTTGCTTTGAATCGCTTCCTGCATGACTTCTTCGGTCAAATCGATGGTGAGCAAAATGCGAGACGCATCCCAAGTTGCAGAACCAACGAGCAATCCGACATTGTCCCAGTCATTTGCATAATGTTCAGGAGCAAACTCGTTAAAGGCGTCTATGAGTTGTGCTGTTGTTGGCATAACGAGTAGAATACACGAGGTTAATCAAAGGAGTACACCACGATGAGAAGAAGCATGTTCCATTCAACAAACCCAGCACTAAGAAACGATGATGTCTGGAGTACAGGTCTAGCTGAATCAGGCGAAAATACCGCATCGATTCAGGGCGTCGTTAACAAAACAAGTATGCTTGCAATGATTGCCGCAATCGGTGGCATGTTTGGAATTTGGCTTGTGACAAATCAGCCAGCACTCGCAATGCCTCTTGGCATTCTTGGTTTCATCGCTTCAATCGCCTCTTACTTTGTCATCATTTTCAAACCGATGCGAGCAAAATACTTTGCATGGGTCTATGCACTCGTCCAAGGTGCGTTTTTAGGCACCATTACGTATTGGCTTGACAACATGCTCATCAACATGGGCTACGCCGCAGCTGGCGGGCTTGCACTGCAAGCATTCGCCATCACAATCAGCGTCCTCATATCGATGCTTGCGTTGTATTACTTCAATATCTTGAAGCCAACTAAAATGTTTACGACCGTTATTTGCGTACTCACGCTTGGCATCTTTGTGACATACCTCATCTCATTCATCATGTCCCTCTTTGGCGCGCAAATGCCATTCCTTACACTTGCTTCAGCATTTGAAGGTGGGCAAACCGCAATGATTGGGCTTGGGCTCAATCTCTTTATTCTTGCAGTTGCATCACTCTGGCTTATCATCGACTTTGGCATGGTTGAACAACATGTCAAATCAGGTGAACCAAAACAAATGGAGTGGTTCTGCGGTTTCATTTTGATTGTGTCGCTGATTTGGATTTATCTTGAAGCTGTCAAACTCTGCTTCAGGCTTGCCATCATTCTCGGTAACCGCCGGTAATCATTGAATATCAATTGGGATTTGTTCTTCAATATGGATGCCAAATCCATGAAGCGCTGTCAATTTTTTCGGGTGATTCGTCAAGAGTTTTAAGTTGCGTAACCCCAAGTCGCGAATGATTTGGACGCCCGTTCCATAATCTCGCCTATCCATTGGTTGTTGTGCAGTCGTAAGATCTGGAACATTGACATCAACTTCAGGCCGTTGAATGCGTTGCAGTCTGTCGATGAACTCATCGCCATACTGTTCAGGGCGCAAGTAAATCAGTGCGCCGCGACCAGCATCAGCAATCCGCTGAAGTGAACCTCTAAGTTCTTTCCCTGAAGGATGGTCTGCTGCGTCAAAGATGTCACCAAGTAAGTTACGTCTATGAACCCGTACAAGTACAGGCTCATCAATTGGCGCTGCACTTCCATATTCATCGAGTTCACCGACCCCGCCCACTGTGAGTGCAAGGTGGGGCACAGCATCGATTGCACTGTGATACGCAATCAAATTAAAGGTGCCATATGGCGTTTCAATCGGTGTCCCGCATGCAGGTTCGATTCGGTTAATCAGTGATTCTCTTGCGAGTCTATACTCAATGATTTGTTCGACTGAGCACATTTTGAATCCGTGCTCTTCGCATATTTTTTCTAAGTCTGGAACGCGAGCCATTTCGCCATCTTCGCGAACCACTTCGATTATGGCGGCTGCCGGTTTAAGACCCGCAAGTTGACATAAGTCAACGGAGCCCTCAGTCTGCCCAGTACGAGCAAGAACGCCGCCCGCGCGCGCGCGGAGTGGATTGATGTGGCCGGGTCTTACAAAATCATCTGGCCTTGAAGACTCATCCGTGAGGAGTTGAATTGTTTTCACTCGGTCACTTGCTGAGATGCCGGTGCTCACATTGTGTCTTGGATGCCCATCGACGCTAATTGTAAAAGGCGTTCCGCGAACACTTGTGTTGGTTAAACATTGTGGGCCAAGTTCTAAACGGTCACAATCTTCCCCAGCCATTGCCACACAAAGATACCCACCGCCAATGCGAGTAAAGAAGTTGATTTTCTCAACATCGATGTGTTCAGCAGCCACAACAAAATCACCTTCATTCTCACGATTCTCATCATCAATGAGCACAATGATCTTGCCTGCTTTGAGGTCTTCTAATACGGATTCGATTGAATCTAGCGCCATCTCCATATTTTACCCTACACGGTGATTTACCGCGCAATGACTTACAATGTTAAGCCTTATGAAACGACATGAACAATGGCTCATTGAATTGACGAATCTTCCCACGGCAGCTGGACGAGAGGACAGAGTCATCGGATGGGTTAAGGCCTGGGCAAAGCGAACAAAAGGCATTGCACTGTTAGAGGACCGGTTTGGTAACTTATTGCTGACACAGGCGAGGGCATCAAAAAAGAAGCCAATCTACATCACGGCACATCTTGACCATCCAGCCTTTGTCGTCCGTAAACAGATTGATCAAACCCATCTTGAGCTTGAATTTCGTGGTGGTGTCAATGATTCATATTTTGTTGGCACAAAAATTGAGGTTTTTGATGATAACGAGCAACCCTTTGAAGGCACAATTGTCTCACTGCAATCAAAAACAAAACCATTTAAGCGCGTCAAAGTAAAACTCAAGAAGAGCATTGCCGGATTGTTCGTTGAAGGGGATCTCGCACGTTGGAAACTGAAGCCCTCATATATTAAAGATGACCTCTTGCACGCACCTGCATGTGATGATTTGGCAGGCGTCGCTGCTGCACTCGGCGCGCTAGATAACCTGAAAAGTGAGCGGGGAATGGGGCACGTTGGCGTTTTGCTCACGCGAGCAGAAGAAATTGGATTCGTTGGAGCAATTGCTGCTGCAAACAATAAAAGTGTTCCGAAGTCATCGCGATTGCTTTGTCTTGAAACATCGCGAAGTTTTCCAGAGTCGCCCATCGGGGGAGGTCCAATATTAAGAGTCGGTGATAAGACAAGCGTCTTTGGTCCAGAGCTGACGAATGCCATTACTGAAATCACGAATGATTACCAGAAGAAGAGACCATCATTTAAGTGGCAACGGAAACTGATGCCTGGCGGAACATGTGAGTCGACTGCATTTTGTCAGTATGGATATCTCTCAACATGCCTTTGCCTCCCACTTGGTAATTACCACAACATGCGCGACATTGATGGCGTGCTTCAAAAGAAAAAGCCCGCGAAAATCGAATCTGAATGTATTTCAGTTCGCGATTATCACGGACTTATCAAGATGCTTGTCGTTTCGTGTGTTGGGCTAGATAAACCTCGCAACGCCTCAATTAAGGGGTTGCTGAAGAATCGCCTAACGCTGCATAAACACTTGCTCGATTAATGGTCGTGGCTATTTTGGCATAATCTCGATAGAAACACGCTCAATTTGCGTTGAAGTCGCTTTTAAGGCTGTAAATCGAAGGTGTTCTAATTCAAGCTTTTCACCAACTCGCGGTACATGTCCAAGGTTTGCCAGGATGTACCCAGCGATTGTGTCGTATTCTTCGTCTTCAGGAAGTTCAATGCTTAACTCATCGTTGATGTCATCAAGATTAAACCGACCATCGACTTCGATCAGAACTTCTGAAATGCGAAGTATCTCAGGTTCGCTCTCTTCAGCATCATCATGTTCATCTCGAATCTCGCCGACAATTTCTTCAAGAACATCTTCAATTGTTACAAGCCCAGCAGTGCCTCCGTACTCATCAATGACAACTGCCATGTGGACTTCACTTGTTTGAAAGTCAGCAAGGAGCTCTTGAACAAGTTTGGTATCTGGCACAACAATAGGTTTACGAAGAATAGTTTTCAAATTGAAGCCATTAATGTCTGAACCCAAAAACTCAATCAAGTCTTTGACATAGAGAATCCCAACAATTTGGTCGAGGTTTTCTTCAAACACAGGAATTCGCGAGCGTCCTGATTCAAGAACAAATGAACGGATGGAATCAAGGTCATCAGTAAGTTCAATACCAACAATATCCGTACGTGGAGTCATGATTTCACCGACATCTGTCGAACCCAAGTCGACCACATTCTCTAGCATCTCTGCAGCTTCAGCCGGAAGGCCACCTTCACGCTGTGAGTGTTCAATGGAACGAAGAAGTTGCTCTTCAACTTCACTTCCTTGGCTTGGCGCTTTTAGGTTTGCGCCAGTTAAGCGCCTCACTATTTCATGAACGATGTTAGTCAAGCCGCTCAATACCAACCCAACTATTGACACGAAGCGGATGAGTAGCCAACCACTTTGAACAGTTTCAATAGGTATGGAAACTGCAATTGCACCAGCAATCATTGATGAACAGAACCAATGCACCAATCCAGCAATTGCAAATGACACGATGACTTCTAAATCAAGACTTACTGCTGTCAAAACTTCCATCAGACAGCCAACAGATGTGAGGAACAATAAAACTCTAAAAAGCGCAATGGATTGAATGACATTCTCAAAATGCTTCGCAATCCAGATACCCCGTGTTGGTGAACCTTTGAGTTCAAACTCATGTTGCAATGAAAACTTGTTCAGTTGCGTCATTGCACGTTCAATTGTTGATAGCCACGCGCCAACAAATACACAGGAGGCAAAGATAGCCCAAATGATTGTCAACACGATTGCCCCCAAACGGGTCCAACACCAATTGCTTGAAGGATGCGATCTTCTTCTTTATGCATCTTTAAATGTTCTTCCTTTGAGTGGTCATCAAAACCAATGCAGTGGAGAATGCCGTGAACTATATAGAGAAGCAACTCATGATTCACTGAGTGGCCTCGCTCTGATGCCTGTCGCTCGGCTTCGTCAACACAAACTGCAACGTCTACCGAGAGTTGCTCACCTTCTGCAGAATGTTGGAACGTTAACACGTCGGTTGTGCCTTCAACATCTGAATGTTGGACGTGCATGGCAGCCATGGCTACGTCACCTACAACGCGAATTGCAACGGTTGCATCGCATAGCGCTAACTCCACCAATACTTTCTTTGTGTAATTGGTAAGCCATGATGCATCAACATCAATCACCTCGTCGTCTACAGTTAAATCAACCAGATTCGCCGGGCTCGGTTCAGGAGGTTCCGAGTCTTGAGACTCTGAGTTTCCTTCTTGAAATGAAAAACTATTGTTCATTGAGGTTCTCTTCCAACGATGTAGGATACATCCAAATCGCTGGAATTCCAATATCGATTACGGATTTGCGGTTACCGGAACAAGCGTAGGCTTACAACGAGCCTCAAACTCGCTTCTGTACTTATTCACAATTGTGCGAACTGCCCAGTTGTTACCATCTGAAAGCCCGCAAATCGTCGTTCCGGGCATGATGCCCATCGAGCCAGCAACTTCTAACAATTGATCGATGTCTTTCAAATAACCTTCTCCCGATTCAATGCGGACAAGAAGTTTATAAATCCAGTCCGCACCTTCGCGGCAAGGCGTGCACTGGCCACAAGATTCGTTTTTAAAGAAGCGAGCAATGTTGCGTGCAACTGCAACCATATCTGTGTTCTCATCAAAGACAGTCGGGCAAGCTGTGCCTAGCCCCATGACATCGTATTTTCGACCAATGTCAAAGTCCATTTCAGCATCGAATTGGTCTGAACCAAGGATGCCCATGCTAACACCGCCTGCAATCGCGCCCTTGAATGCTCGACCATCTTTCATGCCGCCAGCATAATTGTTAACGAGGTCGCGAAGCGTAATCCCAAGTGGTACTTCAAAGACATCTGGGTTATTGACATGACCTGAAACACCCATGAGTTTCATGCCATAACTTGCAGCGCCACCAATTGATGACTCACAACCAAATGATTGCCACCATTCAACCCCATGCTCAAGAATTAGTGGAACTGCAGCAAGCGTTTCTACATTGTTGATGATTGTCGGTCTGCCAAACAAGCCGCTTACTGCTGGGAACGGCGGTTTGATTCTCGGCCAACCTCGTTTACCTTCGACAGCTTCAAGAAGTGCAGTTTCTTCACCGCAAATATACGCACCAGCGCCTCGATGCAATGTACATTCGACTGCGAAATCAGAAGCGCCATTCATCAATCCTTGTTTGCCAAAGATGCCATGTTCATATGCTTCATTGATTGCATCTTGCATGACTTTCGCTTGATCTGACCATTCGCCACGAATAAAGAAGAACGCAGCGTCAAGCTTGCACGCGTAACACGCAATTGCAATGCCCTCAATGACAGAGTGAGGATCAAAGTCAACAAGCAATCGGTCTTTAAATGTTCCCGGTTCTGCTTCGTCACAGTTGATGCAAAGGTATCGTGGTTTTCCATCTGCTTCTGGCAAGAATGACCACTTCATTCCACAAGGGAATCCTGCGCCACCTCGACCTCTTAACTCAGCGTCTTTAATCTTTGAGACAATGTCTGCCGGTTGCATAAGAAGTGCTTTCTTAAGCATTTCATATCCGCCGCGTTCTACATACTCAGCATATGAAACAAGTTTTCGGTCTTCCCGCTTAGCAGGAATGTTTCTCATGAGATATTGCTTATCCATTGGATGTGTCCTTCTCATGAATGACCATTTCATCTATTGTTGTGCGACGAAGCGTGATGTTTCCATCATGTTTTTCTTCAGTCGTTCTGTTCACTTCTTTAACACGGACATCTGAACGAACCGCAGAAACGATGTGTCCAACGAATTCACCTAAACAGCGCATGAGTGGTTTGTCATTCTTCACTGCCATCATCCGTTGTTTTTACACTCCGCCACAAGTTCATCAACTTCTGAGATTGAGAGATTGTTGAATTGCTTTCCATTCACAAGTGCACATGGTGCGTTGTCGCAAGAACCAAGGCATTCCATTCCTAATAGAGAAAACATGCCATCTTCCGTTGTTTCATGCACATCGATTCCGAGTTTGTTTTTTAAGTGGTCCATCAAGGCTTGATGACCACAGACTTCACAAGCAATGGACTGGCAAATGCCAATAACATACTTGCCCATCGGCTCGCTGTGGTAATCCTCATAAAATGAAACAACATCTGCAACTTGAGCTGCAGTGATACCGAGGACTTCGCCAATCTCAACCATCGCTTGCCATGGAATGTAGCCATACTTATGTTGCACTTCGTGCAAAGTGGTCATGAGCGCGCCTTGACCTGTTGCATACCGTGGCATGATTTCATTTTTGATTTTCTCAAGCAACTCACTTGTGAGATAGGGTTCTTCACGTTGTTCAATAGTCAGTTGAGCAGATTGTTTTGCCTTCCAAGCCATGCGTTTTCCTTACCTGTCGAGCTCCGCTGCAATGATGTTAAGTGAACCGAGGACTGCCACGAGATCAGCAAGCTGGTGCCCCTCAAACATTTTTGCAAATGTTTGGAAGTTGATAAATGAGCAAGGTCTTGTTGCACAGCGCCATGCACATGGCCCACCATCAGCAACGACAAAGTAGCCGTACTCTCCGTTTGGGCCTTCAATCGCACTATACACTTCGCCAACTGGTGACGTCCAGCCTCGGTTTGGCATGACAAGTTCAAACTGTTGAATCGTGCCTTGGATTGAGTTGTACACCTGTTCCTTCGGTGGCATTTGAATACCTGAACTTGGCAGGGCGTCGACAGAGCCACCAGGGATGTTGTAAATAAGTTGCCTAATGATTTCGCAAGATTGTTTGATTTCTTCCAACCGAACATGGTAGCGAGCAAGACAGTCGCCGCTTGTCGCAATCGGAACTTGGAATTCAACTGGTTTTGCGCCTTGTCCATCCCAGTTATCTGCAAAGCAGAGATATGGTTCTGCCCTCCGGATGTCTCGCTTTACCCCAGAAGCGCGAGCAAGTGGGCCTGTAAGTGACCATGCGGTTGCTTCTTCTTCAGAAATAATGCCAATGCCTTCAACACGATCGATGAAAATGCGGTTTGTGTTGAGGAGTGTTTCAATGTCACCAATCGCTTTTGGCATTCGCTTATCGGTGAAGTTAGTCACCATTTCAACGAATGTTTTCTCACAAGGCAAATCATTTTTTAGTCCACCAACACGCGTGTAGTCCGGGTGAAATCGTTGACCTGCAATAAAGTCCATGATGTCGTAGATGTGTTCGCGTTCGTTAAACCCATATAAGAAACCAGTAAACGCTCCGAGGTCAAGTGCAGCAGCACCGACGCAAAGAAGGTGGTTTTGGATACGTCCAAGTTCCCCAAGAATTGTGCGAATCACCTTGCATCGCGGCGTTAAATCAATATCAAGCAACGTCTCTACGGCATGGTGCCATGCAATGTTGTTGACAATTGGTCCGACGTAATCCATTCGGCTCGTTGTGCAAACATACTGATTAAAGTTATGGTGTTCACCGAGCTTTTCAAAACCACTGTGCAAATACCCAATGTGAGGTGTTGCACGAACGATTCGCTCACCGTCAAGTTCAAGTACCAATCGCAAGGTTGTATGCGTTGCAGGGTGTTGCGGTCCAAAGTTGAGAATCCAACGGTCAGCTACTTCTGCACGACCTTGCAATTCGTCAAGCGTCTCGATACTGAGGTCGTAAGTTTCTTCTAATGGTGATAGCGTATATGGCATAGCTAGAGGGGCATTATAGTGGCGCAATCCACCGCATAAACCCAATTAAACACGGAAAATAGCGCCCATCTTCTTGCCCATCAGCACACTTGCACCAATCAGCGTTACGCCAAGCAGTGCCATACCCCAGACACCCATTGCACTCGCAATGTATGGGCCGTCGCCAAGTCTCTCAAAGAGAGTGTAAATTGCTTTCGTCATCGGATAGTGCGATTCTCGTTGGGCAAGAATGAGTGAATCAGAAACTTCAAGCATTGCAAAACTGAATGCGAGCAGTCCACCAGCGATGAGATTTGCCATGATGAGCGGAACGATAATTGTTCTCACTGCTGTAACGCGGTTCGCACCAAGGTTCATTGCGGCTTCTTCTAGTTCGCCGCTCGTCTGCTCAAGCCCCGCAACCGTTGAACGGACGATATAGGGGAGTCTGCGAACTCCATAGGCAATAACGAGGAGTAACATCGGGTTGGGATTTGCGCCAAGCACGTTTGCCCAACCTTCAAGCGGATCGCCCTCACCAAATGGCCACCGCAATGACATCGCAACATAACCAAACGCCATGACCAAACCGGGTACAGCAAGTGGAAGCATTGACAAGGCGTCAAGTAAACTCCGGCCACGTATCTTCGTTCGCACAACGATATAGCCAATCAAAATCCCAACAATTAAATCAAGCACCACTGCCAAACTTGAGTAAAGCAAACTGTTTTGAATCGAACCGACTGCAAGCTGGTGACTCAGTGCGCCCTCAAAGTGATTAAGCGTGAACTTTGCAGGCAATACCGTTTGGTACCAAGAGCCTTCAGCTGCAAGACTTGTAAAGACTACAGAAATGTGTGGCATGACTGCTAGCCCAACCACAATGACAAATGCAGAAGCAGCAAACAACCCTTTTACAGGCGACAACTTTTTAACCGATGCTTGGACAGATGCCTTTGAATACATGGCGTATGCCTTGCCACCAAAAACCATCTTGCCAAGCAAGTAGAACAGCACTGCTGCAATAAGCATGACTGCTGTCAATGCATATGGTTGCTGCGAAGTGTTCATCTCTTTAATACCATTAAAAATTTGAACAGGCGTGACATTTTGATAATCAAACATCAGAGGCGTGCCAAGTTCAGTAAATGACCAAATGAATACAATCGTTGCACCAGCAAACAAGCCGGGGCGAATTAGAGGAAGAACGATTTGTCTAAATCGTTGCCAAGGTGTTGCACCTAAGTTTTCTGCTGCTTCTTCAAGTGCGGGATCTAAGTTTGCAAGTGAAGCGGTTGCATTGAGATACAGAATTGGATACAAGTGAAGTGCTTCGATAAGCACAATTGCCCAAAAACCGCCGTTCCCAATGAAGTCGTAACCCTTTTCAAGCAAGCCCATATCAACAAGGAGCGTATTGATTGAACCGTACGTTCCAAGCATGTGATGCAAACCGATTGCGCCTACAAAAGGGGGGAGAATAAGTGGAATCAAAATCAGTGCTGAGAACGTACCTTTGAAGGGAAAGTCATACTTTGCAGCAAGTGTTGCAAGCGGTAGAGAAATGATGAAACAAACGAGGGTCGTGAAGGTTGCAATTCCTAGGGCGTTTAGAAAACCATCAAGCAAGACAGGGTTATTAAACACTTCTAGAACATGGAATAGCGTAAAGCCACCTTTACTGCTTTCAAAACCGCCTTGAACCGTAAGCCAAATTGGATAAATCAGAAATGCGCCAAAGAACAGAAACAGGCCAGCCATGATGAATTTTGAAGGCAGTTGCCGTCTTCGCATTTGAGCAGTGTAACCCGCACAATGATGAAATGTTTATCCCCAGTTCGCAATAACGATGAGTAAGTCCTCGACATTTACAATGTTGTTTCCGTCGATATCTGCAACGCAGCCACCACAAGAGCCCCACTGACTAATCACGATGAGCAAATCTTCGACACCCACAATGCCGTCGCCATCTAAATCGCCAATGATTCCATCTAATTCAGGGAAAAGCCATGAAGTCGAGAATACTCGCGAGCCAGAATAACTATCCACACGCTTAATCTCGAGCACATATTCGCCCGGGCTAAGGTTTTCTATATAAACGTGTTCGACATTATCAACATCACTCTCGCTTACAACATTCCCGGAGCTAAAAAATTTCAGCCCTCCGTTGCCAACAAGCGACTGTAACGCCTCACCTTCGACCCGCCACAATTCCAAATCAATGTTGTATACGGTGTAGTTTGAAAAAGCGGAGTTTGGTTTTTGGTGCCACGTTGTGAGCAGTGAAACCGCGTCCGCCATTTGGGGCACATCAAAACGTAAGTATCGGCTTTGATTTGCACTTATTGCAGCCGTTTCCCAAGCTGCGCTTGGTGCGACTTCTGCACTTTGCCACTGCGATGATGATGCGTGTTGGCCACCAGTCATGATGCGATAGATGTTATCTACATTTACCGTTCCTACGCCAACTACTTCATCAATCGGTTGTACGGTTGTACCACGGTTTGCGCCTGAGGTCACAGGATTGTTCGTCCACCCATCAAGATGGTTGCCGCCACCAAGAAGAACTGCCTTCGTTGTCTCTGACAGTGTGGCAAGGTAATTGTTTTCTGTGTTTGGATGTGTTTCCCGAATCTCTGATAGAAGGGCGCACGCAGCTGAGACAATACCCGTTGCATTACTTGTAGTGTTTTGATTCGCAACAATGAGTGGCACTTGCCTGCCAGCACCCGCATAGCCACTTGGAACTGGCGCGAACGCATGTTCACCATTTTGCTTTCCAACGCTAACGCCGTTGTACCCAAAACTCATAAGTGGGTTGGCATCGGCATTGTTTGCAACACCATTGATTAGAAGAAGGTTATGTGTATCAACACTCCAACCGCCACGAGCAAGACACTGCGTGTCGTTTGGGATGCTTCCAAATGAACCAATCCAACTGTTGTTAAAAATTCTCACCCCACTTGGAGGAGTTGAGGGATTTCCACTTGTCCCAGTCCTTAGGAAATCATTAAGCACAAATCCTTCAGCGTCGTAGACGTATACCGTTGGAATATTTGGAGCGATGCCTACTGTTGTACTACCATAGATTCGTTTACCAACTTGTGTTGCATGGTTCAGAACGCCTGATGCACCACTTCGTAAAATAAATGTCGTGTCAACAAATGCGCTGTCATTTTCATCGGGTGCGTAATCACCACTTGTGTTTGCTGCCTCAACTTGCCCGACTGGTACACCTATCCCTGTTGGTTCATTGCCAGCACCTACACGCTCAATCAGCGTGTCTAACCCGTGGTCGCTTGCAACATCTGCGTAGAGTTCACCGCATGCGACACTAATAGATAGTGCTGTTAAAAATAATGTCTTCACTTGCAAATAAATCTTCCTACCATAGAGCGTACTATTCACACCTTGTAAAAGCAACGTCCAATAAGCGATTATGCACTGCTTGCCCGAATAACCGGATTTTTCAACGTTGTAATGAACGTTCTATTTGCTCAAGCAGTAAACGTTCTTTGGAAACATCACGTGCAATTGGCGTCCAAAATGATTCTGGAATCTGTTCCCAGGTTTCATCCGTTGGGAGTGTTTTAGACACCGACGCGCCTCTGAATGAAGATGTGCTCACCTGCTTACCTTGCGTGTAATGCCTGTCAACAAAAACCCAAACTCTGAGTTCTATTGGTCCTTCATACGTCGTTAAATCGATGGTTGACGGTGCAAGCAAATCCGGGCCACTGAGTTGCGAACTAGCATCATTCTCGCCCATTGGAGCAGTCACGGGAACAAACTCAAACCGTGCCGTCCGCCTCTGAAGGGCAAGCGTGTTTTCAAGAGATTGCCTTGGATTTGACCCCTTGGGTTTCCATGGCTCAAGGACTGAACCGCCAATTAGCGGCTCCGTAGAAATTGTGCCTGAACGGCGGTCTAAAAAGACTGGCTGAAACCCTTCTTCTTTTGCAGATTGAACGGCTGCATCGAACGCCGAAGCATACGATTGCGACCTCAATACGACCATATCGGGTCCTTTTGCAGTTGAACAACTCGCAATCGTGGTAAAGAGGGTAAGAAGGAACAGTCGCATCGGCGTTAGTCTACCGATAACCTAAGAGAAGTGCCCCTAGGGAGGAGATTTTCCTTCCATTTCGACCGATAGGGAAGTATCTTTTAAATACTCTAATGGGCAACTATTTGTTTCGTTAGAGCGTACATATTTATTGTTACAACCATGAAATTCAAGATTTGTACATCCTTAGCCATTGGCCTTCTTACTTGCGCAGTAAATGCGCAAATCAAGCCCAATAACAGGGGTGGTCATCCCGCACTCCCTATCTCCGGAGGGCAGACACAGATCCAAACTACAGAAGCGGACTTTTATCATCCAGGTTCGCAGCCAGACCCTACTGGTTATGACTATGTCGTTGTCAGTCGATTCAACTGCATCAATTGTCACAACTTTGATAATGATGACAATCCAGAACAAATCGTTCCGCCTTACAACAACTGGAAAGGCAGCATGATGGCGCAATCTGCGCGTGATCCAGTCTTCCATGCAGCACTCACCATTGCAAACCAAGATTCAAAAGACGCAGGTGTTACTTGTATTCGTTGTCACATGCCCGGCGGTTTTGTAAACGCAAGGCACATGCCCTCAGACGGTTCAGCACTTAACGGTGATGACTTTGATGGCGTAAGTTGTGATGTCTGTCACCGAATGGTTGACCACACATACTCGATTGAAAACCCGATAGAAGATTTCGACATTCTTGCAGACCTTGCCGACAACGGAGACTTACCAGCTCAACTTGGAAATGGCAGTTACATCATCGATCCAACTGCTTCAAGACGTGGCCCACTTGATGATGTCATTACAAACATGCATGGTGTTGACATTCTTGTTTCGCCATTTCACTCCGAAGCAGCATTCTGTGGTTCGTGTC
>JAYZCQ010000118.1:0-3613 GCA_036338245.1 Planctomycetota bacterium | reverse complement strand
GCTGCTTCTCGCCAGCGCCCTGCTTGAGCTGCTGCTTCTGCATCGTTCAGGAGTGCGTTGCCAAGTGCGTCACTCATTGCAGTTGCCTGAGCTGTGAGTTCTGCTTCAGTAGGTGGGGCCTTCTCTTCAATGGCGAGCGCTTCTTCAACGACATCCGAGTCGTCTACATGTTCTTCAGATGCATCACCATCTCCATCTTCATGAATAACAATGTCATCATCCTGTTCAACCACTGGTTCAGGATCTGTTTCTTGTGCAAAAGTTTGTGTATGGACTACACCTACTAGTGAACAAACGATGATCAAGGTAAGGCCCTGTGAGAGACAAAGTGTGTACCAGAGTGGTCGAACGTTTCGAGGGGTCATAAAGAACTCCAAAAGAAAAAGACATGAGCAATGCCTACTGTGGCACTACCGAAGTGTGGTTTGAGTCACCTCAAACCAATCCCCACACAGCCCCTTGCTATCCAAAAATATGCCAGATAACAACCCCGCTAAAGCGGTAGCGTACCCCCTGAAAACGCACCTCGCAAGGTCATGAGGGCATTGGTTTGCAATGTTTATCAACTTTATTTTTTTATTCAGAAACAGTAAATTTAGCGGTTTTCATCATCTCAATGAAACGCTCAAACAGATACGCAGAATCGTGTGGTCCAGGAGATGCTTCAGGATGGTATTGCACCCCCATGATTGGCTTTGATAGATGCCTAAAGCCAGCAATTGTGTCATCATTGAGGTGTCGGTGCGTGACCACACAATCGGCGGCTTCTAGTGATTCCTCATCGACGCAAAAACCGTGATTTTGGCTTGTAATCTCAACAACGCCTGTTTCAATGTCACGAACTGGCTGATTTGCACCCCTGTGACCAAACTTCAACTTGAATGTAGTTGCTCCAAGAGCGAGGGCGAGCATTTGATGACCTAGACAAATCCCAAAAGTTGGAAACTCCCCAGCAATGTCTCTCAGCGAGTCAACTGTGGCTTCAACGGCTGCTGGGTCACCTGGACCATTTGAGATAAAAAGTCCATCAGGGTTAAGAGCCCTGATTTCATCGGCAGTAACTGTATTTGGAAGGGAAATGATATCGCACCCAACTGACGTTAAGTGCCTGTAAATATTATGTTTAGCGCCACAATCGATGGCTGCAACCTTAAATCGCTCGCTTCCGCACTCGTCATGCATGTTCCACTCACCAAGAGTATCGCTCCACTCACTTTGAGCCTCACACGTTTTGGTAGAGGCTAAATCCAGACCGGACATTTCTGGGCTGTTAATGGCCATTTGTACGAGTGCTTCATCTGAAAGTTCAGTTCCTGTCGCAATAACCCCTTTTAAAGCCCCTGCAAGGCGTATTTTGCGAACGAGCGCTCTTGTATCAACGCCCTCAATAGCTGGAATTTCGCAATTTGTAAGCCATGTTCCTAAGTCGTTATTTGCACGATAGTTAGAGACCGTTCTAGATCGTTCTTTTATGACAAATCCAGCCACCTGCGGCTTCTTGGATTCAACATCCTCTGAATTGACCCCGTAATTACCCATTTGCGTTGCAGTCATGATGAGAATCTGCCCATCATAACTTGGGTCAGTCAGTGCTTCTTGATAGCCACACATTGCCGTATTGAATACGACTTCTCCACAAACGCCTTCATCAGCATTTGCTCCAAATGAATAGCCTTTGACTATTGTTCCATCTTCAAGGGCTAACCGGCAGACCATCCGTGATGCGTGTTCCATAATGTGGCACATCTTAACATCTCTTATCCTCCATTGGACACAATGTCGTCACCTCAAGTCAATTGAGAGTGGTAGACTCACAATTCCTCATGGCTGGGCTATTTGATGAACCTACGGTGGCATACGCACAAGTTGCTGTTGAACGTGGCGTAGATGCATTTCAAGATGGATTGACGTATGGCATTCCTGAAAGACTGTCTCACATTCAACCCGGTCACCTTGTCACGGTGCCGCTTGGAAGAGGTAACACTCCGACTAGCGCTTGGGTGTTATCGATTCATCAAGATGAATCAGCACTACCAAAACAACTTAAACAAATATATGAGTGCAACAACACTTCGATTCAACTGCCCAGCGACTTACTTTCACTTGCAACATGGATGAGTCAATATTACGTCACGCCTATTGGACCATCACTTTCAACAATGTTGCCTGGACCAGTTCGACAAGGCACGGGCACAACGACTAGAGAACTTGTCGATTTAGCAGACGAGTTCCCTCCGATAGATACACTCAATGAAAAACAACAAGCGATTGTCAAAGCAATTCAATCTCTTCCAAATGAAGATCGCCCAATTGACAAACCAACACTGGTCAAACTTGCACATTTAAAAAGTCAAAGTGCAATTCAAACCATGATTAAACATGGAACGCTCGTCACAAAGAGAGTGACTCGCATCGAAGCGCAGTGGTTAAAGTACACGCAATCTTTTTCAATTCCAGAAAAACTAACAGATGAACAACAAAACGCGTTTGACGCCATTGCCTCAACGATGGATAGGGGTTACTCATCACACCTATTGCACGGCGTTACTGGTTCAGGCAAGACTGAGGTTTACATCCAACTCATTAGGCGAACAATTGAACAAGGCGGCGCTTCACTTATTTTGGTCCCTGAAATTTCATTAACTCCGCAAACCGCTGCAAGGCTAATCAGCAGATTTCCAAATCAAAAAATTGCACTCCTTCATTCAACTTTAACTCGCGCGCAGCGGCACCAACAATGGGCGCTTATCAGTGAAGGTAACGCAGACATCATCCTTGGCGTAAGGAGCGCTGTTTTCGCACCAATTCCCGAGGGCAAACTCAAACTACTCATTGTTGACGAAGAACACGAATCTTCTTATAAACAAGACTCCGCTCCGAGATACAACGGCAGAGACATTGCTATACGAAGAGCTTGGATGGCTCAATGCCCAATCGTTCTTGGCTCAGCAACACCATCGATGGAATCATGGTGGAATGCAACCGTTCGAAACGTTTCAACATTGCACACAATGAAACACAGAGCTCCGGGATTGGTTGTTCCAAAAATTGAACTTATAAATATGAAACACCAGTTCACAGATGATGGGCAAGATTTCGCCTTGTTTAGCGACCGTCTTGTGCACGCAATGAAAACCACACTTGATACAAATGGTCAAGTTTTAATCTTACTTAATAGAAGAGGATTCGCTCCTTGGATTGTATGTAAAGAGCGAGCATGTGACTGGCTTATGAAGTGTGAACACTGTGATTCTGCAATGGTCTTCCATCGCAAAAAACCGTTACAAAGTTCAGGCTTCGTCCGTTGCCACCAATGCGGCAAGGAACAGCGTATCCCCAAAAGTTGCCCGGACTGCGAGAGCAAAGTTATTGTCCGTGGTGCAGGAACGCAACGGGCCGAAGAGTTACTGAGAAACATGCTCGACATTGAGTGGACCGCAATTGCTCGGCTAGATAGCGACAGTGCAACCACTGCTTCAAATATTCAAAAGACCCTTGAGAAGTTTGGAGATGGCGAGATTCGCGTTCTCTTAGGCACGCAGATGATTGCCAAGGGTCTCGATTTTCCGAACGTTAAACTTGTTGGGGTACTCAATGCAGATTCGTCAATCGA
>JAYZCQ010000117.1:0-9194 GCA_036338245.1 Planctomycetota bacterium | reverse complement strand
AATTTGTATACGTGCGGTATGTGCCTTCCATCCAAAGCAAAATTAGCGTGTCACTGATTGGCACCATAGGGCGAATATTGTCACTCGATGAGTTCTCAGTAATAGCCGTAATCAACCAAGACTCGCCGGCATCTTCTGTTTCGCCTTTCCAAATCTCGTAATGCTCAAGTGCTTCGCCAGTTTCAGGATGCACATCTGCACTGAAGTACACCGTTGAAGTGTTTGCTGGATCAATACAAATAAGCCCCGTGTAATCATCTTCTCTAGGGTAGAGGCGACTACCCGCAAAACCCACTTCATGGTCATGCCAGGAATGACCATCAAACCACGCATATCGATAGCGATGGTCATCACCCCCTTGGGCAACTGGTAAGCCCGCACTACCTTTTTGAACGGAGTACACAATGACTGGCTGATTGTCTGCATTTATCTCAATGTCATTACACCACGCCACATTATCCGCATCACCCTGAAAGACTCGCGAAAGCGATTCAGGAACAGGCGGATTACTGCCTAATACGCCCTTCGCATCACCAAATGAGTTTCTCACAGTTGACCCTTGAAGAACGCCGTGGTAAATCGAGTTGTCAAAATTTCGTGGATGTTGTTCAGTTGCTGTGAAATGAATGTGACCATCCTGATCTTGAGCGTACCGAACATAAGGTCTTCCTGGCCCGCCAAGTAGTTGACCCTTGTCTTCCCAGGACTTGCCACCATCTTTTGAAACCATTGCGTTTGGATCCCACCCAAGCCCGCGATAAAAGTTCACAACACAATCATCTGGCATTGCAAACAAGTTGGCATATGTCACTTTGTGGCCATCTCTGATATCAGAAGTATAGGTGCCCGATCCTATGAGTTCACCACTTTGTGAAATCGTCCCAAACCGTGTTTGCAAATCCGTGCCGTGTTTAGACCACACTGCAAGTACGCCGTCATCTTGTGCAAGAAGTGCTGGCAAATTGTGATCATCACGCTCAAGTCTGTCGTCAATTTCAACCGTTCTTGATTCACCATTTCCTAAATCATGCATAATGACATTAATGTCGCCCCTGCGAGATTCGTTGTTGTATCCGGTTGAAACTGTGCCTACATATAAAGTTCCATCAACCACAACAGCTCGTTCATCTTGGAACCAGCACCATCCACCATCATCATCTAAGACGGTGCCGACTTCTTTGGGTTGTGCTTCATACACACCAATTGCTTGACTTGGAGAAAAGCACAGTAATGGCAATAGTATTTTTATCATGCGACGAATTGTAACAACGCATCTCTAGTTATTGGACGCAGCGATTCTGCAAAGAAAAGAACGATAACCCCACTAGAATCATAAATTGAATCGACTAATCGTGGACACTGGATTATTCTTAACCTATAGTAAAAGGTCGATGTTTACGCAATTCACATCCTTTGCACTCCTTGTTGCGATTTCACTTCAAGCCATTTTTGGTGGTTTAAATGAGCGTGTATCCATTTGCTTGGGTGGTGGGCATACCCACGAAATAGAGGAAATGGTTGATCATTGCGGGTTTGAGTGCAGCCATCATTATGACTTGTTTGCACCAAATCATAATGAAAATCAAAAGGATCATGACGAACACATTGATAACTGCGATTGCACTGATGTTGAACTTGGTCTTATCGCCCTCGTGACAACACTACGTGCTGAACACAGCATTGCTGACATCAAATCCCAACTAGGCAGTGCGATTCAAGATCTGTTATTGATTACGCACAACGCTCGTCCTCCCCCAAGATGTGATGTCGACATTGGAAAACAGCAAGCGGTTGCAATAATCCGCACTGTTTTACTACGCTTATAAATTCACTCCTATCTAACGAATTGTTTATTCACGCCATCGTGAAACCATTTGTTAATTATGAATGAGGAACTACAAGTGAATTTTAAAAAATTGAAATGCGTTTGCATTTCACTCCCAGCAATAATTGTTGTTGGTTGCCAATCTTATAAACCATCGCCCCTGAGCATTGATGATTACAGAAAGTCTTATGAGACTCGGGCTGTTGAATTGGATTCGCTGAAAGACTTTGCAAGAAGTTTGCAATCAACACATGATGATATACCAGACACCTTTGATGTAAGCGATGGCATTTCTCCTGAAGAAGGGGAAGTCATTGCACTCTTCTACAATCCTGTCCTTCGGCTTGCTCGCCTTGAAGCCGGGGTTGAACTAGCAGCATTTGAACAAGCAGGCATGTGGAAAGATCCAATATTTGGGTTTGATGGCATTGACATCACTTCACCTTCTGCACCATTTGGTTACTCAATCACTAGCAGTTGGACCATTCCACTCTCTGGTAGAATGAAAACAGAAAAAGTCCACGCAAATGCTACTTATCAAGAATCCCTAATGAGGATCATCAACGATGAGTGGAATGCGAGGTCTTCTGTTCGAAATGCTTGGGCTTCATGGGTTACTGCGGAAGAAGAAGTAGAACTTACCAATGAGACGATTGACAAACTTGAGCAAATCGATTCGATTGCGAAATCGGTGCATAATGCGGGCGAAATCAACCGCGTTCAATACCGGCTCATTGACATCGAAGTCAAAAGCAAACGCGTAGAACTCGCACGGCTATCACTTGTCGCTGTGAATCGAAAACATGCGTTGCTTACGCTATTGGGGTTACCGCCATCAACAAGCGAGTTACTCCAACAGCGTTCACCTATTGCCATGGTCCCTTACATTCAAGACTCAACTGAGAGAATGATTCACGCCAACACTGAACTTGCAATCAAACTATCTGCATATGAGCGTAGCGAAACTGCCTTACACGTTGAAATTAAAAAACAATTTCCAGACATCGTTTTACGTGGTGGATACGGAAGTGAATTTAATGATCAACGAATGCTTTTTGGTGTTTCGATTCCAATTCCAGTATTGAACGCAAACAAGAAAGGCATTGCTGTTGCAAAAGCAAATCGCGAAGTTGCGAGAGCAGAAGCAGAAACCACTTTTGCGAGGCTATACCAAGAACTTACTGCTGCATACGATTCACTTGAACTTATTAAATCACAGCGTATGCAATTTGAAGATGTCATCATTCCTCTTTTAGAAGAACAGACGAAAGATGTTACGACAATTGCAGAACTTGGCGAAGTAGACACCTTTGTCTTAATTGAAACAACAACTAAACATTACCAAGCAAGGAAACAATTACTTGAACTGTATTTGTCTTCACTAGAAGCAGCCAATCAAGTTAGACGGTTGCTTGGTCCTCATGTTCAACAACAACCCTCACCAGTTGGAGGTTCACTATGAAACGACTACTCATTATTCCATTACTCTGTTTCCACGCTTGCACTAACGACGCGAGTGTAGAGCAAGCAAACCAATCACAGCATGTGGACATGCCTACAAACAAAGTTCTCATCCCACCTGCAGTTCAATCGAATCTTGGTATTACCTTTGCAACAGTTGAACGGCGAATTGTCACTGACTCCCTTCGCGTTCCCGGAAAGTTTGAATATCTCCCCTCTGCGAAACGAGAATACAGAACAATGCTTTCAGGAAGAATTGATCTAAAAGTAACTCAGTTTGACCACGTAGAAATGGGGCAGCTATTATTCCTGATTGATTCACCAGATTGGAGAGACATCCAGAAGTCACTTTCGCATATTGCAGCCGACATAACAAAACTTGAAACAAAATTACTTACGCATGTTTCAATTCAAAGAGCTCACATCCAATACAAAATGAATTTGATTGAGCAGATGCGAGTTTGGGAAAACCGAGTCCAAAAATTAGAAACCATTATTGAAGCTGGTGGCGGAAGCATTAGAGAATTGACTTCTGCGAAGGCGTCACTCATTGAAGTGCAAGCAGAATATGCCCGCGCACAGGAAAAAACAGCAGAGCATGAAGCAGAGCATGCTGAAACAGATGCCAGCCTTAACGCTGCTCTGTCCACTATGAATATCGCACTTGAATCAGCAAAGGCAATGTTAGACATTGCTCCTGAGTCTGAGAATTGGTGGGAAGATGTTTCGTTTATTGAAGTTAGAGCAAAACAAAAAGGCGTCATTGAATCTGTCGATTTAACAAATGGCGGTTGGACAGATGCGCAAACGACTGTCATGACGACTGTGCAACCAGAAAAACTTAGGTTTCACGCACTGGGTCTTCAAAGTGATTTAGGCGTACTTTCTGATGGTCTATCAGCAATAATTGTCCCGCCCGCCCCGACCGCATCTGACGAACGCATTCCACTTCAAGACACAATGACGGGAACGCTTCACATCGGTCTAGGTGGAGACAGCGCTTCAAGAACCGTCAACTTGTTTGTTAAACCTGAGCATCTTGCGTCATGGGCAAAGGCAGGTGTCGCAGCACAACTAGAAATAACACTGCAAAGCACATCTACGCCAGAACTTGCCATCCCCCTTTCGGCAGTTCAACAAGATGGACTTACGCCAATTATTTTTGTTCGCGACATGAACAATCCTGATGAAGCTACTCGCATGGAAGCTGACTTGGGCATTGACGATGGACGGTGGGTTGAAATCTTAAGTGGAGTTACAGACGGTGACGAAGTAGTTCTTGACGGCGGCTTCCAACTTTTACTTGCAACAAGCGGTTCCATTCCAAAAGGTGGACACTTCCACGCCGATGGAACGTATCACGAAGGAGAACATTAACCAATGTTAAAAGCATTGATCCACGGTTCACTTCGGTACGCATCGCTCGTCATCATGGCATCGCTGCTCATTGTTGGGTTTGCGATGTATCAGTTGTCGACGATGAGCGTTGACGTATTTCCTGAACTAAACGCACCAACAGTTGTAGTCATGACTGAAGCTGGTGGGCTTGCTGCTGACGAAGTTGAACAATACGTCACCTTCCCGATTGAATCTGCCGTCAACGGTATGACGGGTGTTCGGAGAGTGAGAAGTGCAAGTGCAATTGGCCTCTCCATTGTTTGGGTTGATTTGGATTGGGGTACAAATCTCTATGACGCCCGGCAGTTAACTGCTGAACGCCTGTCAACTATTCAAGACATTCTGCCAAAGAACATAGAACCATTCATCACGCCGATTTCGTCAATTGCAGGTGAAATCATGCTCATTGCCCTTTCTTCGCCAGACGGAACAGCAACACCACTTGAGTTACGCTCATTTGCAGAATTTGATTTACGAAACAAGATCCTTGCAATTCCTGGAGTTTCCCAAGTCGTATCCATTGGTGGCGAACTTCCTGAGTATCAAGTCAATGTAGATCAGAACAGGTTACGTCTTTACGGGCTTACTGTGTCAGACATCGTGGAAGCTGCGGGCGGTTCACACAGCACAGACAGCGCTGGTTATCTGCCAAACGTTGGCAACTTTGAAATCCCGATTCGCCAACAGAGTCGTGTGACGAAGCCTGAAGATATCGCAGACACCATCGTCTCTTATCAAGATGGATACCCCGTCACGATTGGCCAAGTTGCTGATGTCCGAATTGGTCCCGCACTCAAACGCGGTGAAGCATCTGAAGGCGGCTTACCTGCTGTCATCATTTCAGTTCAGAAAGCGCCCGGCACAAACACGCTCACGCTCACTGAAGAAGTGCATTCCCTACTTGAGCAAATCGAACCGACACTTCCAAACGGCATTGTGATGAACAGCAATGTCTTTAGACAGTCGCACTTCATTAATCGTGCTGTCAGTAACGTGACAACCGTGCTCGTCGAAGCAGTTGCGATTGTTGCAATCATCTTAATGCTCTTCCTAATGAATATCAGGACGACACTAATCACGCTCACTGCCCTGCCAGTGTCGCTTGCAATCGGTCTCATCATTATGGACTACTTAGAAATGAGTTTAAACGTGATGGCACTCGGAGGGCTGACTGTCGCAATTGGCGTTCTTGTTGACGACGCCATCATCGATGTTGAAAATGTGTTTAGACGCTTAAAACAGAATCAACTATTACAAGAAAATGAAAAGCGTCCTACTTTTGACGTCGTCTTTGATGCAAGTAATGAAATTAGGCCAGCGATGGTTTTCGCAACCATCATCATCGTTATGGTCTTTATCCCGCTTCTCTTTCTTAAAGGCCTTGAAGGCCGTTTCTTTAAGCCACTTGCACTTACATACATGATTTCGATTATGGCGTCGCTGTTTGTCGCGTTGACGCTCACGCCTGCGCTTTGTTACGTACTGTTTAAAAAGAACGTCAAGCAAGAAGTAAAAGGTGAATCATGGCTTGTGAAATGGTTGAAGGGAATCTACGAACCTACACTTGCATTTACAATGCGGTGTCGCAAAAGTGTTATTGGCATTGCATCAGCTGCAACGGTTGCGTCGCTTCTACTCGCAAGCACATTTGGCACATCATTTTTACCTTCATTTAATGAAGGCACATTCACTGTGTTCCTCTTTGCACCTCAAGGTACATCTCTTGAAGAAAGCAACCGACTCGCTACAAATGTCGAACAACAATTGACGCTCATCGAAGGTGTTGATACTGTGGCAAGACGGACCGGTCGCGCAGAACGAGACGAACACGCAGAGCCCGTAAGCAGTTCAGAAATTGAAGTGACCATTGGTGAGCATGGTGAACAAACTGCGATTCGTAGAGATATCGACAAAATTCTCGCCGCCATCCCCGGCATCACAACAATGGTTGGGCAACCCATTGAGCACAGACTCAGTCACCTGCTATCTGGAACGCCGGCAGCAATTGCGATTAGCATTTATGGCGAAGACCTTGATCAACTTAGGAGCGTAGCGAAAAGAATTGCCAGTGCCCTCGCACCAATTGAAGGCACTCGTGATGTGAACGCAAACAGAGAAGTGCTCATCACGACCTTGCCAATTCAATATCGCCATACAGAACTTGCACATGCTGGGCTTACACCTGCAAGTGCAGCGAAACAAGTTCGCGAAGCGCTCTACGGCGAAGTCGTCGATACAGTTAACCAAGGTACAAGGCAGTTCGATTTGGTCGTAAGACTCAATGATGCGTCTAGAGAATCAATCGAAGATGTCAGAGACTTACTCCTTAAGGGCGAGGGCGGCGCAATTGTACGCCTTGAAGATGTTGCAGACATTGGACCACAGCGATCAAGCAATCTCATTACTAGGGAAAACGCACAACGCAAAGCTGTTGTCTCACTCAATGTCGCAGAAGACGCAAATCTAGGCGACCTTGTTGAAGAAGTGCAAGCAGTTGTCAATCCGATTGTGCAATCGGAGGGACTCACTGTGCACTACGGCGGTCAGTTTGAAGCGCAACAGTCTGCAAGCCGAACCATCTTCATGACTGGGCTCATCGTCGTCGTTCTAATGATTATGCTTCTGCAAATCTCAACCGGCTCTCTCAGGGCTGCACTACTCGTTCTCGTCAATTTGCCGATTGGACTCATCGGTGGCATTGCCGCAATCTACATTACAGAGGGTGGTGGTTTCATTGCAAACACGCTCGCGCTTCTTGGGTTATCTGTTCCATATGTCGCCCCTGTGATTTCAATTGCAAGCATGGTTGGTTTTATTACCCTCTTTGGCATTTCAATACGAAATGGCATCTTACTCGTCAACCACTATCAACACCTCATCAAGCATGAAGGCGAACAGTTGCAGGATGCAATCGTTCGAGGCTCAATGGAACGGCTTGTGCCGATTCTTATGACAGCCCTCACTGCTGCCCTCGGCTTGTTACCACTAGCACTCGCTGGTGGAAAGCCCGGCAGCGAATTACTTTCTCCCCTTGCAATCGTTACGCTTGGCGGACTATTAACCTCTACAATACTCAATCTCATCGTTATCCCAGCGAGTTACTCACTCGTCTTTAGGCATAATACAACTCAAGGATAGGAATATCATGAATCACATTTACTTTATTGTTCCAACACTACTCACAGCTCTTCTTTTAGGTTGCGAAGGCAAGAAGCAAGAAGAAGCACCCGTTGTGAAGGAAACTCCTGAAACACATAACGAATCTTCACATACTGAAACGCACGCTGAAGAAAATCATACTGAAGGTCATGACAACTCAAATCACGCTCACTCACACGAAGAGGGTGGAAAAACAACGCATAAAATTACACTTGCAAATGTAGCACTTGAAGTTCGTTACCGCGGCGATGGCACGCCAGGCAGTGAACTCGATGTTTCGCTTATAACTGTTGGTGGCAACAGACCTGCGACAATCCGCGTTTGGGTCGGCATTGAATCTGGCAAGGGCTCAAGAAAAACAAAAGTCCACTCACACGGTTCTACATTCCACGCACATGCTAATGTGCCTTCTGAACTTCCTAAGGGCAGTGCGCTCTGGATTGAAGTTCAAACAACCAATGGTGAAAGAGAAAGCGGTTCAATCGAACTGCAATAACTGCACTAATTCTCTATACATGCAACTTTAAAACTTCTTGACGATTAGTTCTTTGGGGTACTCAAAGATATACTGCCATACGATTGCGTTCCACCAGAACCCTTAGCTTTCACAATGATGGTTGGATTTTCGACTGCATGTGACAACTCAAGGGTGTACACATTGTCTCGGTGTTGACTACCAGCAAATCCGTCGTGCACATCAACATCCACTCGCTTGCCTTGATCAAACAATTCAACTGAAACGATTTCAATGCCATGTCGACCTCGAGTATATTCAAAGGTTACATTCCATGTGCCCCTTGCTAGTTCATTCGGTAGAGTCTGTAACTCCCATATTACCTCTTCAGTTTTTAGGTGCCTTGGCATCCAACCTAACTCGGTAGAAGGATCTGTAAAGAGTTGATGGACAAGTCGATATCCCGCTCGCCCAGCAATAGATTCTGGTGCGAGCGATGCAGACTGTTCAAAATGAAACTGAGATTCATCGTCATGCCCTTTCCAATATCGGTAGCAAGACCCCATTGCATTGTGAATCCATGCTTGCTGCTGCTTGGTGTAAACCCCTTCGTCAAGCATTGCTTGCAATCGTGAAATCGCTTCGTCACCGCGTCCTTCTTGCCCATCTTTAGTTGCTTTCGCAACAAAAGGATAGAACGGTTGAAATGCCGTTCGCCTACGAATCCCAGAAGCATCACTTGGATCAATCTCTTGCAAGCGTTCAAGAGCACCTTCTGGAACATCAAGGTCTTGCTCAATCATCGCGTGAATCGCTGAAACTTCTTTGTTGACATCACCACTGAACTTTGCTTCATATGCCATATTCATCAGCGTGTGTCTTTTTAAAACCTCTGCT
>JAYZCQ010000116.1:0-13706 GCA_036338245.1 Planctomycetota bacterium | reverse complement strand
TTCGTTCACTTGGCAGGCACCTTTGAATATGATCGCCCATTGGATGCGGGTCATCAGGCGTCATTTGCGCGCCCCAAATTGAAAATATGTCACCATGAGTTGTGTACCAATCTAGTTCCTTGCCGACCATGATTTGAACTTCAATTGCTTTTGTAAAGGGTATGCCTACAGCAGGGTATGGTGCTGACCAAACAAAGAGTCCGGCATTTCCATTTGTTTCAAGATGCCGCCAATCAAAGTCGAGTATGAAATTTTCGTAGACCTTGTCTGTACGCATTACTCCAGTTGGTTTGCCTGAGCAAACAATCATTTGGGTGCCTCCCTGATTGTCAACCGTCCATGTGCTCGTGTCTCCATTAACGATGGTCCATCCTTCGAGATTCTTGCCATTGAAGAGTGGTTCCCAATGAGGTGCGGATGAAAGTAATAATGAGATTGCAAGTGTAGATATTGTCATGGTGGCATGGTACTCGTTACCATCATTGGAGTTGTTATATCATGGGAACCCTTTTATGATTGAACTCATAATTTTATCAATGTTGTTAAACGCCTCTCAAGACATTGACTTCTCAAGAGCAGGCAGAGAGCGTCCTTTGATGCATCCAAAATTAAGGGTTGACGTGGCCGCGTTTGGAGCCGTTCCAAACGATGGCATAGATGATTCACAAGCGATCAACACAGCGCTTGATGCAATCAAAGATAGCGGTGGAACTGTGTACATCCCCAAGGGCATCTGGCAAATTGAGTCAGTTGTTCATTTGAATTCAAGTAATACAAATCTTTCAGGAGATGCAAACGGTGGAACGGTTTTGTCAATTTCCAAAACGCTCACTGATGTCTATGGTGAAAATCCAAATTGGTCTTGGAGCGGGGGATTCATTAAAGTTTCACCAGAGGGTTCTGGAGAGCTTCTCGGCGTTGTGGCAGGTGAATACACTGATGGTGCAACAATACTGAGTGTGAATTGGACTGCGCAGCCGGAAGTGGGGCAGTGGATTCAACTCTGGTGGTACAACGACGAAGGAATTGACTCGCTACTTAAGTGGTTGTATGGCGAACCCGTTCATCCTTCTCGACTTGGTAAGGAAATCCAGCAATCGACTTCTAGACGTATTTCAACTTGGGTTCAAGTTGTCTCTATTGAAGGAAACCAACTAACTGTTGATCCGCCGTTACCTGCACCGATTAGACCATCTTGGAATGTAGAAGTGAGGCAAGTGCCCCATATATTTGGCTCAAGTATTCGTCATCTGACATTCGATTTCAAACCGTATCCTTATCCGGGGCATTTAAAAGAAAAGGGGAACAACGCGATTCAACTCAATTCAGCTCTGCAATGCGAGGTGGAAAACATCACAATCCAAAATGGTGATAGTGGCATCTTACTTGGTAACTGTGGTTTTACTTCAGTCAAGGGTATCGTTTTAGAAGGCAGAACAATGCATCATCCCATTTCACTGAGTTGGTGCTCACACTGCCTTGTCGAGGATTTTGCAATTAACGCGCCACATATTCATGGAACTACGATTTCTTGGGGGAGTCACTTCAACGTATTCCGCAATGGTCAAGGAATTGATTTGGCGATGGACTCGCATCGCGCATATTCCTTCCGCAATTTGCATGAACATATCAAAATTATTTGTACTGACAAACCGAAGCAACCGCTACGAAGTGGCGGCAAGTGGGAACGTGGTCTGCACTCGGCAAGGGAAAATGCCTACATCAATGTAGAGTTTCAATTTGCAAGTGAAGGTGAACCATTTAAGATTGCCTTATTGAATGAATGGCCAATGGGCTACTTTGCCAATTGGCATGGCAATCGAGAAATTGTCATGAAGCAAGGCTTCCCTGGTCAGAAAATCCTTGATCTAGGCATAAAACCATCATTTCACGAGTAGCTGTTTGAGTTTCACTTTACAGTCGCGGTGCTCAACAGTAACTTGCCTTCCATGAAGAATCATGGGGTCGTCATTTTCAATGATTGGGAAACCATTGAGGTGAATTCTAAAACCATCTCCAGTGGACACTCTAATGGTGCACCATTCATTTTGGTCAATGAGATTTGTCGTCACAGGATGAGACGCTGTTCCGCCTGTGAGGTTTCTGCCATGAGTTGAAATGTCAAATGCAAAGTCACCAAAAGTGATCACGGAATGTCCGATGCCTTGAATCTTCGCGTCAAATTGAAGTTCAGTCGCGCCTTCAAAGTTCGCCGAAGTTGAAGCAGTGCCAATTCCGCCATCGATGACAATCGTTCCCGAATCTTCAATCCAAACTTTTGCGCCATTTTCTGTCTGCCAATCTTGGCTAATGTTTAGTGGTTTCCAGCCAGTCGTATCGAAATCGGGCTCAATCTGTTTAATGCGAATATCCCCGAAAGCAACGTCGCCAGTAAGAGATGTGATTTGAATTGGGCTTAGTCCATCAACGCCAGTAAAGGGGATGTCAGTGAGCACATCAACACCCACAAGTTCAACACGTTTGATTTTCATATTGTCCTTGCAACACTCAACAAGCACGGTATGCCAAACGCCCGCACCCTCGTAAGCATTTCGAAGGGGTTGATGAAGTGTTTTATTCTCTTTGTCTAAAATTGCACCCGTCAACCCGCTCCCTGAGTCTGACAAGAGAAGTTGCAATCCTTGAGGCAAGTCGACTGTTGCTTTAGCGCCTTTAGCAAGCATGAAATTCATTCGAAAAACGCAATCTTCCATTGCGAAGGTCGTCGTCATACCGTTGCCTTCATGAGCTACTAACGCACCATTTCCAGTGTATGTATCAAACTTCGTCGGGTCCTCACGGCTAATGTCGGCGTTGCAAGAAAAGACGCCGTTATTGTTCCACATGCCAAAAGCATCAAGCCATGAAAGATAGAGCCATCCTTCGACGCGTTCGCCGCGTTCGACAGGCGGTGCAACTTCCTTGGCCACATGAACCAATTCGCCGTCAGGCATTTTGTTGATGGTGTATGAAACTTCAGGATGTAGTAGAGCTTCCCCGTCAGTTGTTTCTGCACCCGCTATGGAGATGTCTACGCATGTCCCAGCTTCAAGTCCATCGAACTTGACGGTCAATGTTTTTCCATCAGCACTTGGCGCTATGTTCTTTACTTTGAGTTCTTCGACGTGTCGTCTTGGTGAACCATACTCCCACCACCAGTTGTAGTCGTATTTTTCTGCTGTAACTGTGGGGAACGAATCGAGCGGTTTAGTGAACGTGATTTCAAATCCATTTTCGATGAGATGAATGTTTTCCATTTCAAATGGAATCTTGCCTGTTGATTTGATGCGTGCAATGCCGTGACCTGGAGAAAGCCCGCCCCAGCCCCTATTGGTCATTCCTGCATACATAGTTCCGTCAGGCCCAAACTTGATGTGATACGCCGAGCCAACACCTTGTGTCGAAAGCCAGCAAGCACCTTGCCGCACTCCATCAATTTTTTCAAATGTAGCACGGAGAATTTGACCATTTGTAAGTTCAGCAACAAAGTATTGATTATCAAACGGGCCAAACTGTCCACCAGTGTCGTTTTGAATGATGTTGCCAGTTGAGCGTGACCATTTGTAAGGAATCCAAAGCAGCGGATGCTCCCTTTCAATGTTCGGTGGTTGCGTGTCGCTAGGTTCAACATTCGGCTGACCTTCAAACCAACGCAGTGATGCAGGGTGTCCATAAAATTTTCCACGTTCGACTGCAAAGATTGGACAGACAGGCATCCAGTCACCTTGGTTATCTGTAGCAAGGAGGGTGCCATCTTCAAGAAGCCCGAGTCCTGCAGGCGAACGCAAACCGCCTGCGTATGGCGAAACGTTTCCATCCTTGTCAATCTCGATGACCCATCCTCGCATTGGCGCCCGAGATTTGCCATGCCACCAATGTGGGTTCCAGAATCCAAGATTGAATGAGGCGTACATCGTTCCATCACTTTTTGTGGGAAGGCCAAACGCAAACTCATGATAGTTGTCAGTCATTCCCCAATCTTGTGTAATCGTTTGCACCTCATCGATGATTGTGTCACCATCGACATCAACAAGTTTTGAAAGTTCGCCGCGTTGCAATACGAAGATTTCATCATCCACAACTGAAAGCCCAAGGCCTTCGTGGAGCCCTTCACAGATGAGGGTAAACTCAGCGTCGTGTGGGTTTTCTGCATGCGGGTTGTTAACTCGCCAGACTTGCCCTCTGCGAGTGCTTGCAATCAAGTCTCCATTTGACATAAAGTCAATTCCGCCAACTTCTAGTACGGAGCCTTTTGGGGTCGTAAGATAATCGACGTGCCAATAATCAGTTTCGCTAACTGAAAGCAGCATGGTTGTGCTTAAAGTAAGTAACATCATGAACCACCCCCAACATTTGCATGCACAATCTTAAACGAGTGCCTGCCAGATGGAAGTTCACTTGCACCAACAAGAATAGAACCATCAGGTGCATTTATCTCAATGGGTGATTTTAATGCGACCTCAAAATGTTGCTCAACAAGTGTTCTTACGCCTGTTGTTGGTTTGCAAAATTCAGTCACATTCCCGACGCGTTTTTCATTTTCGTCAATTAAATCATACGAAATCATTCCAATCATTCCGCTGACATTTGTTGATTTGAGTTGCGTCCTTAGGGGTTTGCCTTCGCTATAAAACAGTGGGCTAGGATTGCCATTTTCAATGGTTGTCACGATCCTTCCAAGGAGTTCAAGTGCAGATCCGCCACGATTTCCCCAATCGGCTCTTCGTAAGAATGGCCCTTGACGAATTGCAAGTAATCGAACTGGCTCAGCGTCATATTCATAAGAGAATCGGTCTGGATTACCAATCATGACGCCTCGTGGGTGGGTCTCTAGACCATCGCCTAGCGAAGGCAGCAAGCCTCTGGCAACAACAGGTCTGTTGCTCACAAGTAGCTCAGTTTCATCGAGGGTCGCTTCAGGCAAGACGTCTGCGAATGTGCGGACATACTCAGAAACATCTTTGATTTCTTCTGGGGTGAGCACTTCAGCAAAGGGTGGCATTGGCGTTCCTGGAATACCAGATGCAGTTGTTTTTGAAATGGCGTGAACGGTATTGCCAAATGAGAACCCGCCATCGATAAAACTGCGTGCAGGCCTATCGATTTCTATCGTTGCAGTGCCATCGCCCGTAACTCCATGGCACTGAGCGCAGTACATCATGTAAGTCTCTTGCCCAGCATGTGCAACTTTTTGCTTGGCAGATTGAGTTGATGATTCTTGTTCTTGATTGTCGCTACAACCTGTAACCAATGCCATCGCTGAAAAGATTAGAAAAAGTGTTCTCATAGACCCATTAGGGTACACGAGGACCTGAAAGTTCAATAGCAGCATGAAGCGTTATTTCAGCAGTTTTTGCAGCGAGTTCGGGAATCACTCTGTCGACTTCGTCGCTCACCATGTGGTAATCTTCGTGGTCTTCAACACTTAAGAATACTGATGGAATACCCGCTTGCCAGAATGGTCGCTGATCGCCTCTGTACATCCAGTCAGGATGTTTGTCTCTTACGATTGTGAGCCCAACGTCTTGATTGGCATTGTGTAGTGCAACTGAAATTGAAGGCGCATCTGGTGAACCTTCAAGGAAGATGGTGTTCGGGTCGCCACGGCTAATCATATCGAGATTGATGACGGCTTTAATCTGTTGCATTGGCAAGCACTCTTCTTCAGCGAAATGGGTTGCTCCAACAAGCCCAGCTTCTTCAGCAGATGTTGCGAGAAGAACAATCGATGAGGTAAGTTTTGGTTTCATCGTTTGAATTGCTTTTGCAATTGCAATTAATGCAGCAGTTCCAGACGCATTATCATCTGCGCCATTAAATATTCGGTCTTCACCCTCACGTTTGGGTTTCAAATGGTCGTAGTGCGCCATGATGATGACATACGAGTTTTGCTCACCTTTCCACATGCCTGCAACATTTGGTGCTGCGTTTGGAATGCCAATTGGGATAAACATTGTGTCGTATTTAGGAATTGGAACAAAGCCCGAGGCCTTCCATTTGTTTGCAATAAAACTTGCAGCTTTTTTAGCTTCAAGTGATAGAAAGTGCCTTCCATTCATTTCATCTGAAGCGAGCCACGCGATGTCTTCAAGAATTTCTTCAGACGAAATCAATGGCTGACTGGTTTGCTTGCTATTGCAACCCGCCAAACAAATGACAAGCAAGAGAACTGTGTTACGTAAGAAGTTCAACTTCAATGCGGTTTGCTGCTGTAAAGCCGAGGGTGATTTCTTCGTCGTTTGATTGAAGTGTGATTGAATCAGCATGTTCATTTCTCCTTTGAACTTCAATCGTAGCACCTGGAGTTAGTCCGTGTGATTCCGCAAACTTGAGAAACGAGCTATTTTGATCCGAGATTCTTGCAACTTTCACGCGTTGCCCTTCTTCGCAATGTGATAATTGGTGGAGTGGTCGTTCGATGAAGATGCCATCTACTGACGGGATTGGGTCGCCGTGTGGGTCAAGGGTTGGATAGCCGAGCAGTTTGTCCATGCGGGCAATCACATCATCAGAAACGACGTGTTCAAGTTGTTCAGCTTCTGCATGAACTGCATCCCATTCCATCTCAAGAATGTTGACAAGGAAGAGTTCGATGATGCGGTGCCTACGAACAACGTGTACGGCGAGTGTTTGCCCTTCTTCTGTCAGTAAGACTCCGTAGTGAGGCTTGTGATTTGCGAGCCCTGCCTCGGCGAGTGTTTTAATCATGGACGTCGCTGAGCCTGGCGTTACGTGTAGAGATTTAGCTAAATCGCCTGTTGAAACGCGTTTTTCACCCTGATTGCTTAGCATCAGAAGAGCTTTGAGATAATTTTCTACGGTACTTGTGAGCATCTGTTGCGTAATAAGATAGCAGGAAGTATAATTTTTGATTAATCAAAAAGGAGTGATTGTGACACTTATAACGTCTATTTTAACTGTTTTGTGTGCTGTTGGTGCTGTCAAAGAACCGCTTGAAGTGGTGACAACAACAGAAATGGTTGCGGATATCACCAAGCATGTCGCTGGTGAGCATGCAAATGTTCAAGCACTCATGGGCGAGGGGGTTGACCCGCATCTCTATAAGCCGACTGCAGCAGATGCCAAAGTCATCCTTGGTGCCGATGTCATTTTCTACAGTGGTTTGATGCTTGAAGGTCGAATGGCTGACACTTTCTTCAAGGCAGCTCGCATGGGCAAAGTAGTCTACCCCGTGACGGAACTGCTTGATGAAACATATTTGCTAGAACCAGAAGAATTTGAAGGGCACTGGGATCCGCATGTGTGGAACGATGTTGCTGCATGGTCTAAAGCAGTTGAAGCTGTTGCTGAAGCATTTTGCGAACAAGATCCGGATAACTGCGAAGCGTACAAAGCAAACGCTAAGGCATATCAAAAAGAACTTGCTGAACTCAACGCGTATGTTCAAAAGGTGCTGAGTACAATACCAAAAGACAAGCGTGTGCTCGTAACTGCACATGATGCATTTAACTACTTTGGTCGTGCATACGACGTTGAAGTGTTAGGCGTTCAAGGTCTTTCAACCGAATCTGAAGCGGGCATTGAAGATGTAAACACGCTTGTAGATGTTCTGTTTGACCGTAACATTGACGCTGTATTCATCGAGTCAAGCGTTTCAGACAGAATCATCAAAGCACTTATCGAGGGCGCAAAAGCCAAAGGGCATACCGTTCGCATTGGTGGAACATTGTTCTCAGATGCAATGGGCGCTAGCGGAACGTATGAAGGCACTTACATTGGCATGATTGATCACAATGCGACAATCATTGCACAGTCACTTGGTGGCAGTGCTCCTGAAAAAGGACTCAATGGAAGACTAAGTTTCGACCATGCCGGACATTAATCAGTCAAAGGGCAGGCACAGTGAGCATTCGCTCACTGCCCCTGTCTCAATTCATGACATGACAGTTGCGTATCAACGCAAGCCAGTGTTGTGGGATGTTGATTTAGATATTCCAGAGGGGAAACTCGTTACGATTGTTGGTCCAAACGGTGCGGGAAAAAGTACACTCATCAAGGCTGCGATGGACTTGGTGCCAAAGGCAAGCGGCATCGTTCGTTTTTATGGAAAGCCATTCAAATCTCAACGCCATTTAGTTTCTTACGTGCCACAGCGCGAAACTGTTGATTGGGATTTTCCTATTGATGCCATCGGCGTTGTAGGGATGGGTCGATACAGCAATATTGGATGGTGTTTGCCAATCCGGAAAAAAGACAAGCAAATTGCGATGGAGGCGCTTGATCATGTTGGCATGGCGGACTACGCTCATCGTCAGATTAGCCAACTATCAGGTGGTCAACAACAACGCGTTTTTCTCGCCCGTGCACTTGCTCAGGACGCTTCGATCTGTTTCATGGATGAGCCCTTTGCTAGTGTAGATGCAGCAACTGAACGTGCAATTGTTGAAGTGCTTACTGAACTCAAGCAAGCAGGTAAAACAGTTGTTGTTGTGCATCATGATTTGCAAACAGTCCCTGAATATTTCGATTACGTCATCATGTTGAACATGCGAGTAGTTGCGCATGGTGATGTGAAAGAAGTATTCACAGAAGAGAATTTAAAGAAGACTTATGGTGGTCGACTGACGCTACTTTCTGAAGCAGCGGAACGATTCGCAAGGCAAGGGAAATCACATTGATTGCAACGCACACGTTGTCTGATGTGCGTATCACCTTGCCATCGTGGGAAGAACTATTACATGTGCTTCTCCTCGAAGAATACAACACTAGAGTCGTTGTGCTTGGGGTGATGGCATTGGGTCTCGCGTCTGGATTGATTGGTACTTTTCTCGTGCTCCGAAAACGCGCATTGACAGCTGATGCATTAAGTCATGCGACATTGCCAGGCATAGTGATTGCGTTTCTGTTTATGGTTGGTTTTGGCGGTGATGGCAAATCGCTCATCGGCTTACTAATCGGCGCATTTGTGTTTGGTTGCATTGGCGTGTTGCTCATTGTTGCAATTCGCTCAACAACTCGGTTGAAGGATGATGCCGCAATTGGCATCGTATTAAGTGTTTTGTTTGGGCTAGGCATTTGTCTGCTTAGACTTGCGACCGATTTGCCAAGCGGAAACTCAGCTGGATTGTCGGGCTTTATTTTCGGTAAGGCTTCATCTATGGTTGCAAGTGACGCGATGATTATGGTGTCGCTTGCAGTGTTTGTTTCAATTTGCACGGCGTTCTTGTTCAAAGAGTTTACAGTCCTTTGTTTTGATTCATCTTTTGGGTCATCGCAAGGCTGGCCAATCTTGCTACTCGACACAATCCTGATGACGCTCGTTGCCATTGTGACTGTTATTGCACTTCAAACTGTTGGCTTGGTTCTTGCAGTTGCTTTACTCATTATTCCAGCAGCCTCAGCAAGATTCTGGACTAACTCTGTAAAGAAAATGTTGATTTCTGCTGCCATCATTGGCGTTCTTAGTGGCTGGCTCGGAGCGGTTGTGAGTGCTGTCATCCCTCGAATTCCAACGGGCCCCATCATCGTTATGATTTGTGGTTTTTGGTTTTTGTTCAGTTTAGTATTTGGAGCGGATACAGGCATTCTGAAAAGACAAGTTCAACGTTTGAAATTGAACCGAAAGGTTGAGTTACAACACCTCCTTAGAGCAATGTATGAACTCATCGAAGGGATTGAAAAAGAGGGTGTTTCGATAGAAGCAATTGTTTCAAAACGCTCATGGTCAAATTCGCATGTCAACGCAATCATGAAGCGAGCGAAAGCAGGGGGTTACATTGATTCTGAAATTGCAACTCAAGTTGAATTGACTGTTTTTGGTCATTCTGAAGCAGAGCGAATGGTTCGCAATCACCGTTTGTGGGAGGTGTACCTAATCAACTACGCAGACATCGCACCGTCCCATGTAGATAGAGATGCAGATATGATTGAACATGTGCTCGGCACGGAGATGGTGAATCAGCTTGAATCACTTCTTGCCCAAGATCAAATCATTGATAGTCCACATCCAATTGGGGGGAACCCATAATGATGATGGCAATTGATTGGTGGATTGTTGTGATCGGTTCACTCTGTGCCTCGGCGTGTGCCTTGCCCGGAACGCTTCTTGTTCTTCGTAGAATGAGTTTGATGGGTGATGCAATAAGCCACACTGTACTTCCAGGAATTGCAATTGCGTTTCTTGTAACTGGCTCTAGAGATCCATTCTCGATGTTTATCGGAGCAATTGTGATTGGCATTCTGACAACTCTATTTATACACGTGATTCAAACGTATGGCAAAGTCGAAATTGGCGCTTCAATCGGAATCGTGTTTACAGTTTTGTTCGCCTTTGGATTAATACTGATTAGACAAGCCCTTGATCACGTTCATATCGATCCCGATTGCGTGCTGTATGGTTCAATCGAGTTTGCGTACTTTGAGCAGGAGGAGTTCTTTGGTTACATGGTTCCAAGAAGTTTCATCATTAACGGGGTCATGCTCGTCATCAACGCGGTGATACTCATTCTCTTTTACAAAGAGATGAAGATTGCTTCATTTGACCCCGCACTTGCCAAATCGCAAGGGTTTAATCCGGAACTCATGCATTACGTTCTTATGACGATGACGGCGGTGACAGCAGTTGCTGCATTTGAGTCAGTAGGTTCAATTCTAGTTGTCGCAATGTTCATTGTTCCGCCTGCAACGGCGTATCTTTTAACCGATAAATATTGGCTACTGATGATCATTGCAATCATAGTCGCGTGTCTTTCATCTGCTCTTGGTCATCTCAGCGCTATCACTATTCCGACTTGGTTTGGTTTTAGTGGGACCGTTACATCGGGCGCTATGGCAGTTGCTGCGGGGGTACTCTTCCTGATTGCATGGATTTGTTCGCCAAGGCACGGATTAATCGCACTTGTCGTCAATCGTTTTATCGTAAAGCTCAAGATTTTGAGAGAAGATGTTCTTGGCGTACTATGGCGATTAGAAGAGCGTCATCAACAATCATTGGCACAACAACAGTTGCAAGAATTGCTTCAGTCGAATAAAACTATGTTTGCAATGGCAATCTTTAGTTTGAGAAAATCAGGTGCCGTCCTGAGCAGCGCGGGCGAAGTTCAACTAACCAAAGAAGGCAGGACGCAGGCGTCATCAATCATCCGAAACCACCGGCTTTGGGAAGTCTATCTTGACAAGCATTTTCCTCAAGACACCCATCAGTTGCACCATTCTGCATCTCGTCTTGAACATGTCACTACAGATGCAATGCAAGAGAAGCTGGGCTCAGCTACGCATGATCCACATGGTTCAGAAGTTCCGCGAATCGAAGATGAGTGATTCATTTTCATGGTATGCTTTTGACATGAAGTTTATTCTTGCATGTGTTGTTGTGACTTTACTCATGGGTTGTGAAACAACTCAATCAAATCAAACAGAACTTATTCAACGACCATTTTCCGAGGTTGATGTAAACCAATCGATTGTTTTAAACATAGGCAAAACATTTGAGATAGCGCTTCCTGAAAACCCAACAACTGGGTATGCATGGAGCATGGAAGTCTCAAATCCATCAATCGTCAAAGAGATTAGTCACTCGTACACAGCTCACAAGAGTGGTCGACTAGGGGCTGCAGGCGATGGATTGTGGACATTCCGCACGTTGAGTATTGGGGCGGTGGATATTACGGCTTCATATGAAAGGCCGTGGGATGACAATGATAAACCCACAAAAGTCATCACGTTTACATTGCAGGTACAGTAGTCGCCTTCTCATACATTGCCTCATATGATGTAACGACTTTACCTGTGTCAAGCCATTTCAGTATATGGCGTCTTGCTGCTTTCCCCATCTCATCTCTCTTCGCATCATCAGAAAGTACGCTTAAGATTGCATCAGCAAATGAGGTGGCATTTCGGTCGACGATTAGTGCGGCACCGCTACTTTCTAACTCCCGCCAGATGTCAGTTCCTTTCGTTGTGATTACAGGCGTTTCGCAGAGCATCGCTTCTGGATAGACCAAACCAAAATTCTCTTGCTGCGTTGGAAGCGCAAAGACGTCCACATGCGCAAACAATGACAACTTGGTATCTCCAACGACCATCCCCAAGAACTTGAATTGCTCTGTGAGTCCAAGTTGGTCTACTTGTTTCTGTAGGGAATCGATGTATTGTTGTTCGCCTGTTCCAGCAATCAAAAATGTTGGAGTCTCGTCATGTTCCGTCAAAATTGAAGCAGTTTCGATGAGCGTTTCAATTGACTTTTTGGGGTGCACCCTGCTTAGGAATAGCACAGATTTGTTTGGGAATGAACCGAATGTTTCTTCAGCAATCGCGGGGTTCGGTACATTCGTATACGGCTCTAAGTCAACGATGAGCGGAATCGCAACTACGTTATCTTGTGGAAGCCATCGTGATGCTTGGCGCTTTTCTTCTTCAGCAGTAGTCAGAATCGTGGATGCGCCATGCACTAATTTTTTGCCATACGTCGCAAGATAAATTCGTTTCTTTAGACCGCGTTGTTCCATACACCAATCATCGAGCATGCCATGAGTGCTTAACACCCAGGGCGTTCCAGCCTTTTTGCAAGCGCTTGCCATTTGCACATTGGAAGGGTCCCACATTGCGTGGATGTGGACGACATCAACATTAGCTGCAATTTCAGCGGCGTCATCAATCTGTTTGCTTGAGAATCGCTTTCCAAATTTTTGCATTGCCCCAAGCAATTGAACGTGTGGCGTGTTCGGCTCTTTGCCCCAGTGTTCCGGAACATCAAAATCATCTGTCGTGAGCCAAGTTACATCATGTCCATAGCGAGCTAGCGCAGTGCTAAGGTCAATCGCTGCTCTAACGGTGCCGCCCTCTGTTAGGCGAGTAGTTGGGAAGTAGTGGAGAATTTTCATGAAGTAGAAGTACTGTTACTAGTTATCCAAACTGAGTCAAGAAGGTTCGCAATTGCTGTTAAGGCAAGTCTACGACTTCGTATTTTCCTTTGACAATGCCGTTGTGGTGATTAAGTGGGATTCTGCCAAGTGGCCATGAATCACTTAACTCAACGAGTACCCAATCTCTTCCTCGGTGACGAATTGAATGGTCATCCTGTTCCGCACGAAGTTGAACACCCGCAAACAAATGATCATCAATCACAATAAAACAGACGTCAATTAAATCAATCGATCGAACGAGTGATGCAAACAATAAGCTTTTCGTGTCGCAATCGCCCCACTTTTTAGAGAGTGTTTCGAGCGGCATCATCGCGCCTGCAGTGAGTATCTTTTCGCCTTCTTCATTTATTCTAAAATCGCTAGGTATGCGGTACTCAAGCGTTTGCACAAATGATGCGAATGCGCCAACGAGTTCTCTTGTTGAACGGTACCCTTGCCTTCTAGCAGTTGAACGTATTGTTTTTGCGGATTGCTTTAATGGCGTAGCGCTCTTTGTGATTACCCAAGCATAGTCGACAAGAAATTGATTCCCCCCGTCTTGCATTTTGATGCCGTGCAATCCTGCCTTGTGCTCTAGCGCTCGCTGTTTATTTGCAAGGTCCTGCTCATCGGTATAACTAATTGTTGTCCAAACTTCTGGAATGCCAAAGGACTCTTCTGCAAAGAGAATTTCTTTGTCATTGAGGCTCAAGGTGCAAGAAAGCTCTTGCATTTGTGTCCCTTGCTTAATGACGGCAGTGTCGCCTTCCCATCGAATGACCTCGCGCGTATTGATGTCGTCCCAAACAAATGGATGCTTTTCAGGCGCAAACCCTATGCACG
>JAYZCQ010000115.1:0-6069 GCA_036338245.1 Planctomycetota bacterium | reverse complement strand
GCGCCAACGCTGATAAAGCTGAAGAAGTCTGATGTGAGTTTCGGTGCGTTAAACCAGATTGGGTCGCCTACTTCTTCAATAGTTCCTCGTGATGCAGCATCTCTTCCATACCCTTGGTAGCCAAGCAACTCGCTTGAAGATTGCATGAAGCCAACGCCGATGAGGCAAATGCCTACTGTTAAAACGCCTGAACACAGTCCGAATATCGACCCAAAGGTGTAGTTCGCCCACTCAGGAAAGTTAAGGTTCGCAGGTGCAATTTTGTCGCTCGCTAATCTTAATACTAGTAGTGAAACAGCAAAGAGGCCTAGAAGCGAAACGCCCCAAATGTAGTTATCGAAAGTTCCGCCATTAAAGAGAGCATGTGCAAGTGGTTCCCAAAATGCAATAGCCAAACAGCCTGCAACAATCACACAAATAGTGTGGAGAATTGAGCTGAATAAACCTTCAGTTGCAAGCATGTAAGCAATGAGTGCAATCGCGCCTAATACAAGAATGTTAAAGAGAATGATCATAAGACTTATTTACTCGCTGAAGCTTTCTTTTTTGACTTTTTCTTCTTGGGATTCACTCTTGCAAACTCTTCAAGAGAGGTGTCGCCATCTGCAACTTTTGACCATGCAGCTTCTTGCAAGCGGATGTATCGCTTGTTTCGTTTTGCATGTGCAAGTGCGCCCTTTAAGTCGCCTGCAATGAGGTGTTTTCTAGTGTCTCTGTCAAGGAAGAGTGTTTCAAAGATTCCAACTTGGCCAACATAACCCCTGCCTGAGCAGACAGGGCACTCGATGACTTTATTCTTGTGCTCAACTTGACCACCTTGTCTATAAAGATGCTCAACTGAATCAACAGGCAATCCTTGTTTGCCTAAATCTTCTGATGGCTTGTAAGCTACTCTGCAGTTTTCACAAAGACGTCTTGCAAGACGTTGGAAGACCACAGCTTGAAGACCGTCAAATGCCTGCCGTGGATCAGCGACCATTGCTGCCCATTTGGAAATGAGTTCACTCAATGAAGACGATGACATGCTTACAAAGATTAGCGGTCCTTCACGACCTGGCTTTGCTGCCATCTTGGCTGACTCAGCATCGTTGAGATCAGCAGCAAGAATAACTTCAGGATCTCGTCTGATGATGGTTTGTAACTGTGTTGCATAAGGTTGATCGAGGGTTGCAACATCATTGTGTGTGATACCCTCAAGTGAACCGATGACCTCTTGTTCAAGCGTGACGATGTTACAAAGGTACGCGTCGTGCTGGCTTAAAATTGAATAGCCAGTAGTTGTTACACCGCTCTGTTTTGCGCCACCAACAAGTACAACGCCATGTCGTTGCTCTTCGTTCTTCAACTGGTCAAGCAATTCCCGCTGTTTTGGCAACATGCCAATGCTCGACCAATCACGCATCACGCTTTCAGCACGGTTAAAGTCTAAGCGTACGAGATGTTCGCTCGATGAGCCATATGAGGTCATCGTTACAGTAGTACTTGGGACGTCGCCAGTGACATCAAAAGTACCGCTTTGTTTTCTTCTCACGTCTTTAGGGTCTGCGCCACTCATGTCTTTAAAGAGAGCTAGCACTTTTGCGCCAATTTCAGCTGGTATTGGTTCTTGTTTTGTTGAGATGCCATCGACGAAATATTTTGATTGACATCCTTTTGACGTCAGATATAGTTCCAGTCGACTTGCGCGGTTAGAGAGTGCTTCATGAACAAGTTCTTCAGCAGTGATGTAGATTTCAAATGCTGGAGTTTCTTTGTCTGGAATCTCTACAGCGCCTATTTTGCTATCAAAGTGAAGCGAGACTTGTTTGTGAGATTTTGCAACCTTGCGTTGCTCCATTGCAGCTTTGATGCCATCAGTTCCAAGTTTAAATTTGTGCTCTTCAGAGACCGCTTCGTTCCGTACTTTCCAATACATGAGAATTGGCCCAAGCATTACTGCAACGCCAATTGGATAGAAGATATAGAACAAATCGCCAATCAACATTACAACTAGACTGATGCCTGCGCAGATTGCAAATGCCGCATTCCAAGATTGAGAGTTTAGGTGTGCTGCTTTCGCATCTTTTTCAAGATGTGTGCTGACTAGCCAAGCCCAAGCGATAAACGTAACAAAAACCAATAGCGGCTTCCAAGGGCTGATAAGAATGACAGGTGTTGCTTCTGATAAAAAGGAACTCATGTTTATTCGATGCCCTTGATTTTCATCTTCAATTCTTCAGGTTTCGGGGTTGCTTCCATCGCTGTTTTTAGCGATACCCACTCTTGTTCAACAAGTCGAAGCAGAGCAGTGTTTAGATCAACCATGCCTTCTTCATGGCTTTTCTTGATGACGTCTAGAAGTTCACCCTCACGGCCCTCAAGTATGTACTTAGTGACAATTGGTGTGCCGAGTAGAATCTCAAGTGCAGGAATCCGTGCAGTTTCTTCATGCAAAGTCGGCAAAAGTTTTTGATACACAATCGCACGTAAATTGTACCCAAGAAGTTTTCGAATTTGCGGCCGCGCTGTTTCTGGGAAGAGGTCATATATCCGACCGAATGTTTGCCACGCTGATGATGCATGAATCGTTCCGAACACAAGGTGCCCAGTCTCAGCCGCACGAATCGCTGCTTCAAATGTTTCATTGTCACGCATTTCACCTACTAGAACAACATCAGGGTCTTCACGGACGAGTGCGCGAAGAGCTTCATTAAAGTTCATGCAATCAATGCCAACTTCACGTTGGTTGATCGAGGCTTTGTCGTCTTTAAAGATGTACTCAATCGGATCTTCGATGGTCACGATATGACATCGTTTGCGTTGATTCACATAGTTGAGCATTGCTGCAATTGAAGTTGACTTCCCTGAACCGGTAACACCAGCAAAAAGAATGAGGCCGTTTGCACTCATCGCAACTTCACCAAGAAGTTCAGGAAGGTGAAGTTGTTCAAACGTCATTATGTTTGATGTAATCAAACGACATGCAAGTGATGGCTTGCCTCTTGCCATAAACATGTTGACACGAAAACGATGGTCTTCGTCGTAGTCATATGCAAGGTCAATCTGTCCATGCTTTTTAAAATGTTCGTATTGAGTATCGTCAAGAATGTCTTTAGCGATTTGGTAACAGAGTGGTTCGCTGTTGACATCAGCGTCCAAACTTCTCAACACGCCGCGAACACGAATTCTCGGTTTTGTGCCTGCTTTAATATGTAAATCAGAAGCTTCGAAGTTAATCGTAGCTTTCAACATTTTGCGATACGCATCTAATCCCTCACCGGGTTTTGTCCCTTGGTCATGATGAACAGGATTAGCGATTTCTTGTTCTTGTGTGTCTGTCACGAGTGTTCACTTTATGAATCGTCTTAAGAAATGTGTGATAAGTGGTTAGCGTAGCATAATAAGTGATGTTTACAGCACTATAAGGCTTGATTTCTAGGTCAAAAAGAGGTATCCTTGACAGATGGAAAAGTTAAACATCTCAGATGGCATCACCTTTGATGATGTGTTACTAGTCCCTCGATTTAGCGATATCACCCCCGATTTGGCTGATACGACAACACGCCTTACAAATCAAATTACTCTCAATATTCCGCTTATTTCAGCACCAATGGATACGGTGACAGAATCTGCGCTTGCTATTGCAATCGCTCAAGAGGGTGGAATCGGCATTGTGCATAAAAACATGCCTCCTCAAATCCAAGCATTAGAGGTTGAGAAGGTTAAAAGGTCTGAAAATGGAGTCATTACAGACCCAGTTACGCTCAGTCCTGAAGAGTCAGTCAAAAAGGCGATGACTCTGATGAAACAGCAAAATGTTTCTGGTTTTCCCGTAACTGTTGATGGTAAAGGGAATAGTGAAGTTGTTGGCATTTTGACTCGGAGAGACATGAAGTTCATCGACAATGAAGAACAGCGTGTTGGTGAGTTAATGACTTCCGAAAACTTGGTCACGGGGAATGGCGAAACAACGCTTGAAGATGCAGAGTCATTCATGACGCAGGCAAGAGTTGAAAAATTAATCTTGGTAGATGAGAACAATCGTTTAAATGGGCTCATCACCATGCGAGATATTGAGAATATTCGGCTGCACCCACGGGCTTGCCGTGATAATCGCGGGCGATTACGAGTCGGTGCTGCAGTCGGTGTAAATCAGTTTGATAGAGTTCAAGCACTCATAGAGGCAGAAGTCGACGTCATCATCGTTGATACTGCTCATGGTCACTCTCAAAATGTAATTAACACAGTAAAAGAAATTAAAGACAAATGGGATATTGATGTCATTGCAGGAAACATAGCAACTGCAGAAGGCGCTAAAGCATTGATTGATGCAGGCGCTGATGCGATTAAGGTTGGCATTGGTCCTGGTTCGATTTGCACAACTAGAATTGTGAGTGGTGTCGGAGTACCGCAGTTGACTGCAATAGTTGATGCATGTTCAGTTGCAGACCGCGAAGGCATTCCAGTCATCGCTGATGGTGGCATCCGCCAAAGCGGTGACATCGGAAAAGCAATTGCAGCAGGCGCTAGTGCATTGATGCTAGGTTCACTGTTTGCGGGTCTTGATGAGAGTCCTGGTGAACTCATATTACACCGCGGTAGACGATTTAAAACTTACCGTGGGATGGGCAGTGAAGGCGCTATGGGTGCTGGTTCTGCTGACAGATATGGTCAAGGGAATGTGACAAATACCAACAAATTCGTACCTGAAGGCGTCGAGGGACGTGTTCCTTATCGAGGCCCTCTTGCTGATTTTGTTTATCAAATGGTTGGCGGTTTACGAGCTGCGATGGGTTATTGTGGCACGAAGACGATTGCAGATTTACGTAATCAGGCAACGTTTGTTAGAGTTAGCGGCGCGGCACTTGTTGAGAGTCATCCGCATGACATTCACATTGTCAAAGAAGCACCGAATTACCAAGTCTCTTCTGATCAAGCTCAGCATTGACAAACAACTCACAGCAAAATTCCGCAGCCTCTTCACTTTTTGCAACATTGTGTTTGACAGCATTTGCGTCAATCGGAACAAGTGTTATTTGGAATGGTCTTCCGTTTATTGCTAAACAGTATTACGGTTTTGATGAAAGCGAAAACTTCTCGTTGTTTTTGCTCATCGGTTTGCTTTACATCGTATGCGCATTTGCTTCTGGTAAGTTAACCGAGTTCGTTAACAAAGCGTGTTCATCTCGCACGCTTCTTGCTCTGCTTCTCGTCATACAAGGCGCTGTTTGCGTGTTGCCATTGTTGATCGAAAGTCAGTGGGTCGTTTGGGTAGCAGGTGGCGTTGCAGGGGGGTGCAGTGCATGGCTTTGGCCACTTGTTGAAAGTTACTTAGTTGCAGGGCGGCATGGACAAAAAATGCGATGTGCAATTGGTTACTGGAATACCGTTTGGATGATCTCGGTTGCAATTGCGATGATTGCAATAGCACCACTTATGGAATCACATGCTTCAATGGCAATTGTTGGGCTTGGCTTTGCAAATTTGATTGCAGTTGTTCCACTCTATTGGTTTAACAGTGAACCAGCAGCACATGATGAAACAGAAGCGCAAGAGCATGTGCCGGATGGTTACAATCCGCTGTTAAAAGGTGCTCGCATTTTGCTGCCATTAAGTTACATTTTTAATGGTGTCCTTGCCCCGATACTTCCATTTGTATTGTCTCGCATCAATGTAGATGTTTTGATGCAAACCCCAATCGCAGCCATCTGGATGTTTTCTCGCGTGTTTATTGTCGGCGTTATGGCATATTTTCCATTCTGGCACGGTCGATGGTCGGTGCTTTGGGGCGGAATGATTGCGATGTCGCTTGGTCTTGGAGTGATTTTTGCCGCACCATCGTTGCCGTTTTTGATAGCTGGGCTAATTCTATTCGGCATCGGAATGGGTGTAACTTACTATGTAGCAATATATTACGCTCTTGCACTCGGCAGGGCTGAAGTAGAAGCTGGTGGAACGCATGAAGCCCTCATTGGGGGTGGTTACATGGTCGGACCCGTCATTGGGCTTGGTACGCTTCAATTTGCCTCAGAAAATGGCTCAGATCACTTTTTTCCGCTAGCAATCAGCGTTTTTGCACTCATGGCAGTA
>JAYZCQ010000114.1:0-4896 GCA_036338245.1 Planctomycetota bacterium | reverse complement strand
AATCGCTTCAGCCATGACATGAGCACAACTGTGGCGAATGAGCATCAGTGCGTCAGGGTGGCTTTCCTTTTCACCTTTTCTTGCAGTAATGAGTGTAACTTTTGCATCTTCAAAAATCGGAAGCGTTGCATCGCATAAGTTACCGTTGATTCTAGCGCCGAGGGTGGATGCTCTGAGTCCATCAGAAATATCGCCTGCGATATCGAGCGCAGTGACAGGTGATTCGTATGCTCGGACTGAGCCATCTGGTAGCGTGATGTTTAGCATGTATTACTTTGAGAATAAGTCGTTCTGTGAGGGAATGACTGGTGGTTCTTCTTGTAGAACTGAGACTTCATTGGAGAAGTCGTCAAGGTTTTGAAAATTGAAATATTCGCTCGCGTAGCGAATGTACGAAATAGAATCGAGGGATTTTAATTGATTTGCGACCCTGATGCCAATCTCTTGACTCGGAACTTCACGGTCGAATGTTTGCATCAACTCTTCTTCAACATCCCTCACAATAGCCACTTTTTTGTCTTCTGGAATCGGTCGTTTGCCACAAGCTGCTAGAAGCCCTTGGAGCACTTTTTCGGATTGGAAAGGAACTCGTGTTCCATCTCGTTTGATGACCATAAGTCGTGAAGTTTGTTCGATGCGTTCAAACGTTGTGAATCTCCGTTGGCAACGTCTGCACTCTCGTCTTCTTCGGATAGACCTCGCGCCATCGGTTGCGCGGCTGTCAATCACCTTATCATCATCAATTTCACAGTATGGGCAAAGCATAACCTAAGTTATAGTGTACTCAATCTATTACCTGTATAGGTTAAAAGTGTCTTTTAGGTTGTCATGGGTTGATTGAAGGAATCCAATCTTCAGTGTTCGCTGTGGGTGCCCAGCGTCGCATGTCAGCTAGTTCTTCAAGTGTGAGATACTCAACTGAACCATCAAGATTGCCAACAAGGATTTTCCCGGCGTGTCTTGCTGATAGATTCCCATGGTCACTTGAGTCATTGGTTGGGGCATGACCGTGCTGTCCATTAACAGTATTCCATCGCCAAGTGTCGCCAGAACTTGGAAAGTAGGGGCTTTTGATTTCAAAATAGCCTTCCATCTTCATCGGTAGTCCGCCTGGGATGCACTCGTCAAACTCATCGCCGCTTTCTCCTTGTGGAGCTCGTGCGGAGGCAAAAACAAGTTGCCTCGATGGATGTTTGATATCGCCAAGGAATTTGCCATACCATCCAAACTCGTCAAGCATCGGACTCGCAGTCGTTCGGTAATCACCGCCCATCCATTCCGCGTTCAGTCCAAAGGATGGATATAGACTTGAGAAGTAGGGGTAGCATGAAGATCCAGTAATCTGTGAAAGGATGGGTTCTTGAGCATTGACATAGAGGGCTTTCATCGCATTATCGACGTACGGGTAAATTCTCCAAGGGTAGCGTCCACTTGCTGGCCATGGCACTTCGTTGCCATCAGGATCTCTGACAACGCCATCATCGTTTTGCTCTTGATAACCTTGAAGCAATTTGCCTCGATGTTCCACTGCATATAAGTTGTAGCCTTGGAGCAGGGAGCGGAGTGAGGCGGATTCAGAAGTGCTTTTGGTAGATGCGAGAACTTGTCCTGCGATGGTTGAAACAATGCTAATCAGAATGCCAATAATGGCAATCACAACGAGCAGTTCGATGAGGGTGAAGCCACGAATTTGAAATTCTTCTTGGTTTTGAATTTGGTCGTTCATATTTTTAAAATAATTCTTGCTTCACTCTTGATATTTACTAAATTGAATGTAGAATCCTCATTCTTATAATTGAGAATGATTCTCAATCGCATTTATTTACTTTATTATAACATGGCCAGGAATGGCTCACATTCCATGAATCGAATAAAAGTTCTTAATCTCTTACTAATCGCAACATTCACTTGTTCACTTGGTGCTGAAGTAATTGAGATGTCAATAGATACACCAGATTTTGACAGGTGGATGTACCCATATAATTCATCGCCAGGTTCAAGAGAACTGGCGTCAACATTCTCTTCAGTAGATTCTGGTTTTGATATTTTTGACGACCGTGATGGTCAAGCATGCCTTGGCTTCATCACACAAAATGATATTGCATCAGGGCTTGGCCGAGATGCATACGACGTCACTGTTGCAACGATTCGAATCACAATTAGTGGCGATGAGATTCGCTATGACCCTACAATTGACGCTTGGAATACTTATCCCGAAGGAGGGGAAGAAGATACTGATGCAGGTCGGCCTATTGAATTGTTTGGCGCTGCGTTTAGAAATGAGTTTACAGGCTGGTCATTCGGCGAATCAGGACCATATCCATTCGGTGCTGAGAGAGGAGAGCGTAACGTGTACCCGATTACGTTTGCTGAGAGTGGTGACGGAGTCGATGCCTCTAACAATGTTTTAGAAGGATTCACACCTGTTCCATTTGCGACTGGGCAAACTGATGCAGTCCAGCCAGGGCAATTCATGCCATCTGAGACGGTGTTAACGTTTAACATTGATGTGTCAGACCCAGATATTCAGTGTTACTTACGCTCATCGATTAATGATGGATTGCTCAACCTAGTCGTAACATCGTTGCATTATGCTTCGCAACCAGGTGTCAAAACGCCAGTTGGATTGTCATATCCAAACTTTCACATGAAGGAAAGTTGGGCAGTCGTGCTTGGGCTTGCTGATGCAGCGCAATGCGAACTTACAGTCATCATTGCTGAAGATGCAGGCATCCCAGAAGATATCGATGGCGATGGCAATGTTTCGGTAACGGATTTATTAATTTTGATTGCAGACTGGGGAGAATGCAATTGTTGTTCTAGTGATTTTAATGGTGATGGTGAAGTTGATATAACTGATTTGTTAACTCTCATTGCCGCATGGAGTTGATTTTTTTAAAAATTGAGGAGAAAGAAAGATGAAACTTTTGTTTATAAGTGTGCTTGCAATAGCGAGCTTTTCAACTATGGGAACCGCGGATCTTGTCAACGCTAATATTCCTTCTTGGCGGGGTGCAGAAGACACTGCGTATTACGGTTGGAACGATTTTGAACATGGAATTGGTCAACCAAACATGAATGAAATTGGTGTGCCAGGTGCAATGCTCTTTAACTTTGCAGCGGGTGCGATCATCTCAGGTTCTGGAAATATCTATAACCCAACTGGTGGTCTAGACATTCATGTCTACGGATATTCCAACATTGAGTATGCAGTTTTAAACTTTGCTTCACAAGGAAATGAGTTTAATTATGACCAAGTTGCTCTAGCAGTTACTTTTGCTGACCAGTCACAAGGGTATTATTTCGCTGATACACACGCAATTCAAGACTACGTTGCCATTCCTGGCTTTGGTGCAAACGTTACAAGTTCCTACGAATGGGATTTGTCTAGCATCGACCAAGAAATCATCGAATGGGGTTTCTTTATGACAGCGGATAACCCGCACACATCACTTGACGCAGTATCAGTTGATATTGCGATGGGTGCTATTCCAGCGCCAGGTGCATTAATGCTCCTTAGTATTGCTGGATGTTCAATTAGACGCCGGCGCTCTTAAATTTATCAGTATTGTTTTAAAAAGCCCACGCTTAGGCGTGGGCTTTTTTTGTTTCATAAAAACATTATAAAGGTTACTTACTAGCAATCGCTTCTCTAGTCTCATTCTCGAGATATAGGATGCGGTCGCATGACACGCAGGTGACAATATCGTCCGGGTGCCCCAAGATTTTTGTAATTGAATCCAATGGAATTTGCAGACTGCAAGACGTGCAACCATATTCCTTACGTTTCTGGTCGAGCACTTCGATTGCTGCCATCGCTTCCCCCTCAAAATCGTCAGCAATCGTATCGAACTGATCAAGTGTCGCTTCAGGAATTAGCGATGCGGCTACTTCGCGTTCTTTTTCAAGTTCAGTGAGTTGTTCTGAAATTTCGTTTTCTCTTGTTTCAAGATCTTGCTTTGCTGAGCCAGCGACTTTCTGTCGTTCATCCCATCGACCCTGAATCTCTGCCAATCTTGCTTCAAGTTCGTCAGATGCTGTCATTTCCAGAAGTTCATCTTCTTCAAATGCTTTTTGGCGTTCCTTAAGTGTATTGACTTCAGCGAGGAGCGCAGAATACTGCTTGTCATTTGAGGCCTGGTTAAGTTCATCACGAAGATGAACGATTCGTTCATCAATTGAGCCTGTTTCAGTCTCAATGAGTGCGATGTTTGATTTTCGTTGTTTTAATTGTTGCTCGACTTCGCTACGCTCTACATCGATGTCAGCAATCTGTTTCTCTTGAACTCTTAAGTAGATTTGTGCGGACTCTACACGTCCTCGCAAACTTCGGACCTGTCTGTCGACTGTGTATAACGCTAAAAGGTTTTCAATTAAGGGCATTCAGGCCATTTTAACAGAGTTTTAGAGTATTTGGAATAGCCAATATGCAATTGGGCTTGTCAAGATCAGTGAATCTAGGACATCTAAAACGCCCCCAAGTCCAGGAAGTACCGCTGATGAATCCTTGAGTCCACAATCTCGTTTAAATATGCTCATGACAAGGTCGCCGCATTGCCCAAATAAACCAAGAATAAAACCACAAATTGAAGCGAAAGCAATTGGAATGGTCGGCTCATCTTGAAGATACGCATTGTTTAATGAAGCAAGCAACATTGCAGTCAAGGAAGATGTTGCGACTCCGCCAATGAGCCCTTCCCACGTTTTGCCCGGGCTAATCCATGGAATTAATTTGTGTTTTCCAAAACTACAGCCTGTGAAAAACGCGCCTGTGTCACACATCTTGACGATTGCAATAATTCCTAAAATCCATAAGGCGTCATGTTCTCTTCGAATAAGCAAGAGGAACCCAAAGCCAAGGCCTAGATAAGTTGCAGTCATAGTTGAATACGAAGC
>JAYZCQ010000113.1:0-5096 GCA_036338245.1 Planctomycetota bacterium | reverse complement strand
TCTAATGTTCATGATCCAATTCAATACAGCGCTTCGCAAGCGAACCAATCTCACTTCGGATTCACTAGACCACGCAACAATGCTGGGGGCATTGAAGGCGGCATGACCAATGGAATGCCCGTTGTAGTCAAAGGCACAATGAAACCAATCTCAACACTCTTGCAAGGCATGGATAGCGTTGACTTATGCACTGGACAAAATGAGCGCTCTGATTATGAACGTTCAGATGTTTGTGCACTACCGGCAGCAAGCGTTGTCATGGAAAACGTTGTTGCGTTTGAAATTGCAAGTGCATTCTTAACTTCATTTAGTGGAACAACCATGGACATGGTGAGGGCTTCACATGATGCGTATGCACAGCGTGCAAGGAACATCATTCAATCATGACACTGTTGATTGCATCTACATTTGGAGATGCGCCTGGCCAAGCTAACGGTGTTAATCTCATCGAGTTTAGAATTGATGGCCCACCAACTGATGAAATCATAAACGCAATGCCACAAAAACTTGCTGCGTCACCGCGACCAGCGATTGTGACCTGTCGAAGTATTCACGAAGGTGGTCTATTTGATGGAAGCGAAGAAGATCGCGCAGAAATGTACAACGCTGCGCTCAATTGTGAGACGCCACCACGTTACATCGATGTTGAATACGAGACATTGATTCGACACCCACTCTTTCTTGATGCACTTGAGTTAGGAGATGCAGGAGTCATACTCTCATGGCATGGTGTTGAAGGAAGACCTCGTGATTTACTTAAACGAGCAGCTGCAATGCAAGACGTGCCAAACGTAGATGTCGTCAAAATGGTGTGGCGTGCAAGAAGTTTGCGTGACAACTTAGAAGCATTTTCGCTACTTCAATCAAAACAACAGCCAATGATTGCGATGTGCATGGGAGAGTACGGATTAATGAGCAGAGTGCTTGCGCCAAAGTTCGGAAGCTTCGCGGTCTATTGTGCATTTGATGAACATGAACTAACCGCGCCAAACCAACCGACTGTCCGCGACCTACAAGACACTTACCGGTTTAATGACATCAACAGTGAAACCGAAGTCTATGGTGTCATTGGCAACAATGTTGAACATTCGCTTGGCCCAGTATTCCACAACAACGCTTTCCAATCGCAAAATGTTAACGCCGTCTACCTGCCTCTTCACATCAATAAGGAATGGGAACAACTAAAAGCTACAACTCTTGAGTTAACGAACAATGAATTGCTTAACTTTAAATGCGCGAGCGTCACCAATCCTCACAAAACAAACATGATGCAGATTGCTAAGGAACAAGATGACTTATGCAAAGCAGTTGGTGCAACGAATACAATTGCAGTTGACGACGAAACAATATCAGCAACAAATACTGATGTACAAGCCATCAAAGAACTTGTTAAAGACTCTACGAACGCACTTGTCTTAGGCAGTGGCGGCGTTGCGAGAAGTGCGCTTGCAGCACTTCAATCACTTCAAATACCAACAATGATTGCTGCAAGAAATGAAGAAAGTCGAGATGAACTTTGCAATGCCTTTCAATGCAGGGCTTGGACTGATAACAGCAGCAATCCAACTCTCATCATCAACTGTACGCCGGTTGGCATGCAAGGCAGCGAGGCAGAACACGAATCTCCACTTGATACGCTTGCGCCTTCTGTGTCACTTCAAGAAGATGTGACTGTGTTTGATACGGTGTACACACCAAAAGTAACGCCGCTCGTCAAGCTAGCAGTAGCAAAAGGATGTCGTGTAATTTACGGGGAAACGATGTTTACAAAGCAAGCCGAATTGCAACAATCCTACTGGGTCAGGTGAACATTGAAAGTACATCATCGCTTGATTGAACTGGCGTATCAAACGGCACTCTAACAATACCGAATGTCGCGCGTACATCAAGCCCAAGTGAGTCAACCCCGACAACTACTGGTTCTTCGACTTCGACTTTTGTTTTTGCAAAACACAAAACTCGAACCTTTTCAATGTAAGTTTGATTGAGTGCTTTGCACAGAATAGCCTCATCGTCTTTGAGCAAGTTCGATTGTTGCAAATAATCGCCGTCGATAAACATTTCATGAAACCGGGCTGCGTCGATGTTTACTTTTGCCCACTGCATATCGGGCGGCTCGCCGTGATACACCTGCCACCTGTCTGCGAGAGACCCTTCGCTTCCTTCTTCTGAAAACTGTTCAAGCGAGACGTGCATTTCCATACAGTCATCACCGTAATCTGGGACATACATAATGGTGTCACACGGCTGCAACATCGCAACCATCGCTGAAATTACGAGTTCCCCACTTGGCGAAATGACGTAAGACATCTCTTGCATGTTTTCACCGAAACGAAGCGCACACGAAGTGTTTGACCGTAAAAAAACCCATGCAACCCGCGCCACTTCTTGTTCGTTGTACTCCTCCAACTCTCTAGCCCCGCATGACTTTTTCGATGTCACTTACGGACTTCGGAATTTTGCTCGACAAGTTTTTTCTGCCCTTTGCAGTTACAAGAATGTCATCTTCAATTCGAACGCCAATCGCTTCTTCGGGAATGTAAATTCCCGGTTCAATCGTGACGACGGCACCAGTTTTAAGTGGTTTGTCTGGGCCACAAGTGTCATGCGTTTCTAATCCAAGGTGGTGACCAATTGAATGTATGAAATTGTCTCCGTAGCCTGCCTTGACAATGATTGCGCGTGCAATTGAATCGACTTCAGCCATTGTGATTCCCGGCTTAACCGCTTTGATTGCTGCTTCTTCTGCTTTCAAAACGATGTTGTAAATCTCTTTTTGGCGTTTTGTAAACTTGCCGTTTACTGGAATTGTTCTTGTGATGTCTGCACCATATCCATTAAACGCAGCGCCTGAATCAATACAGACCAAATCCCCATCGACTAGATCTTGGTCGTTATCTTTGTAATGAAGAACAGTACTGTTCAAGCCACCGCCAACGATTGGTGGAAATGCAGAGCCTCGTCCGCCTGCCATTGCGTAACCGTACTCAAGTGTTGCTTGCACCTTGTATTCATTCAATCCGCCAGCCACCACCGCCATCGCTTGCTTAAAACCATTCGCAGTAATGTTGACTGCTTCTTGAATAATGTCAATCTCTGCCTTTGATTTCACACTTCTATGAGATGGGATAACATGGGACGCATCGCGAATAGAACATTCGGGGACATTCAATGTTACTTGTTGCCAGTAACTCAAATCAGGCGATACGCCCGCTGGCGAAAGCGGCATTAATGTCGCGAAGGTTTTGGCTCTTGTAATGACATCGGCGATGACTCTTGGCATGTATGTTGTACGCATGATTGTTTTGATGCCAACTGTTTTCGCTAGTCCACTGCCAAGTTCTTGCCTGAGCCCATCCCACTTTTCCATTTCTGGATTCAGTGGTCTTAAAAACAGAATTACTTGTTTTGACTTCACCGGATTTGTTGGGTCAAACAAAATCGCTGAACCTGACTCATTCATAAGTCCTGTTAGATATTGAAAGTGTGCATGCGGCTTCCAAGATTCTTGTAATGCGTGGGATTCGTCGCCTGCAAAAACAATTCCCGCAGCACCTTTGAGTGCTGCAAGTACTTTCGTTCTTCTTGTTGCGTATTCCTTCAGAGGAATTGTCACTCTTCACCTCGTAACTGCGCAGTGACTTGCGTGCTACTTCTTCCAGGTCTGTGCGAAAGAACGTCCACTTCGATTCCGAGAGAAGACAGTAACCCAAACTCGTTTATCTCTTCTTTGGCGTAATCGCCGCCTTTAACATACAAGTTAGGCTGTACAAGTTTAATGAGCGCTTCTGCAGTCGGCTCTTCAAAAGATGTGACGAGTGACACACACTGAAGTTCTGCGAGAATCTCCATCCGTTCATCGAGGGAATAGACTGGGCGATTTTCACCCTTTTGAGCCTTCACTTGCGAATCACTGTTGACGCCCACAACAAGCACATCACCGAGTTTGGCTGCCTCGCGAAGGTATGAAACATGCCCCGCATGAATAACATCAAAGCAACCATTAGTGAGCACGATTCGTTTGCCCGCTTGCTTCAATGCGTTTAACTCAATCTCAAGCAATTCGCCAGAACGAACTTTGCCGCTACCTTCTTCACTTCCTTGGATGACAGCAAGTTTGATTTGTTCAATTGGAATTGGCGTAGCGCCAAACATTTCAACTTCGAGCCCTGCCGCAACGTTTGCAAATTTAACACTCTCAATCCAATTCATGCCTGAGGCACGCCCCATTGCAATTGCCGCAAGCACCATGTCGCCTGCACCAGTAACGTCATATACAGTTCTTACTGTTGTTGGAATATGCTTCGCGTCCCGCTTTCGTTCTTTGACAACAGCGCCATGCTTATCAAGCGTCACGACTGCCGCATGTAATTTTAATTCTTCACACAATCTATTTGCAAGTTCAACTGCACCAGCAATCGGCTCATCATCATGAAGACGCGTTCCAGTTGCTTGTTCAGCTTCTGTTCTGTTTGGCGTTATCGCAGTAGCTCCTGCATAGATTGAGTAGTCATCGATATTTGCAGGGTCAACAATCACTCGCACCCCTGCTTCTCTGCAATGCTGAATCACTGACTGGCAACATGATGCCGTCAACACGCCTTTGCCGTAATCTTCAATGCAGACAACATCTGCCGTTTGCAAACACTTGTTAAGTGCTGAAAGTATTTTTGATTCAATATCACTATTGATTGCTTCTTTTGTTTCGCGGTCGAGCCTAAACATCTTTTGCGGATGTCTGTGCTGCGCAAGACCAACAAGACTTCGCTTCACTGTTGTTGGTCTGTCTTGGCAAGCAATGAGGTGCTCGGCGTTGATTCCGTCTTCCTCTAAAAGTGCTTTTAAGGTTTGACCCTCTGCGTCTTTTCCGATGACGCCAATGCATGTCACCTTGCCGCCCATGGCACTGACGCATCTCGCGACATTACCTGAGCCACCCGCTAAAGATTCAGTCTTTTTCACTTCAAGAACTGGAACTGGGGCATCAGGACTAAGCCGCTCGGCATCGCCAAACACGCTTTCATCAAGCATAAAGTCGCCCACAATGACGATATTGGGGTTCTTCATGTTCATCACACTTGTTAACAATGTGCTCA
>JAYZCQ010000112.1:0-5163 GCA_036338245.1 Planctomycetota bacterium | reverse complement strand
CGCATTAGACAATTTCTCGATACAACTCCACAAGAGTTACTTGATGCAATACAGGCAGCAAAAAACGCTGTGCCAATAAAGGGACTTGTACTTGACCTACGAGAAAATCCAGGCGGTTCACTGCCAGCAGCCATCACGATTGCAAACATGTTCCTTGAGGCAGGCACTATCGTTTCAGTTTCTGGGAGAAGAACCGAATCACGTTCTTGGGATGCCCAGCCAGACACTATGCTCAGCAATGTCCCGATGCTCGTCCTTGTTAACAACACTTCTGCATCTGCATCTGAAATTGTCTCAGGCAGTTTGCAAGCAAACGGAAGAGCTGCCGTGTTAGGCATGCGTACGTTTGGGAAGGGTTCAGTCCAAGAAGTCATGAAACTTGCATCAGGCGGCATGTTGAAATTCACAACAGCACGCTATGATCTTTCAAATGGCAGAACGATTGACAAAAGACTCTCGGAAGATTCAGGATTGTGGGGCGTTGACCCAAACAGTGGCCTCGTCATCAGAGAAACGCGAGAAGAAACACTTGAACGCATTCGTAGTAGAGAGCCTTACATAGTCATCACTCAAGACGAACCAGAAACGTTTCAATGTGGTGATAGAACATGGATTCAAGAAGTTCTAAATGATGTGCAACTCGCAGAAGGCTTACTTGCTATGCAAAGTTATCTTAATTCAGGAGAGTGGCCAACATTGAGCGATGATGACCCCGTCCTTGCTGGTGTCACAGAAGAGATGACAGTACTTGCCAAGGAACGAATCGAAATCTTAAAATCGCTCGTTGACATTGACAAACAGTTGACATCACTTCAAGGCGAAGTTGTTGAAGAAATTGTTATTCCTGACGCAGTCAATGATGACCATACCACCATTACACTTACTGATGAAGATGGAATCATCATCGGCTCATGGGAAGTCTCACGAGGTGACGTTAAGGGTGCACTTCAGTCTCTCCACCTTATACAAAGTTCGCAAGAGTAATGCTCGTTCTTGGCATCGAGTCAAGTTGCGATGAAACTGCAGCCGCAGTTGTCGAAGATGGACACGTCGTACACTCAAACATTGTTGCATCTCAAGATGAACTGCATATTGAGTATGGCGGCGTTGTTCCAGAAATTGCCAGCAGAGCGCACGTTGAACGAATGCTCCCTGTGATTGAACAAGCAATCAGCCAAGCGAACATTACCCCAGGCATGCTTGAAGGTATAGCAGTTGGGAATAAACCCGGACTCATTGGAGCATTGCTTGTTGGTGTCACTGCCGCAAAATCAATTGCATGGAGTTTAGACATCCCATTTGTGGCAGTTGACCACGTACTTGCTCATCTTTACGCACCAAATCTGGGAGATACTCGGATTGAATATCCTGCACTCGGTCTAGTTGTATCAGGCGGCCATACATCAATCTTAAATTTAACATCACCCACTCATGCAACCTGTGTTTGCAAAACAGTCGATGATGCTGCCGGTGAAGCATTCGATAAGGCCGCTTCAATTTTAGAACTCGGTTGGCCAGGCGGGCCATTCATCGAAAAAGCTGCTCTTGGTGGAAAAGATGTACACAATCTTCCACGACCAAAGAAAAATGAAGGCGATACCTTTTTCTATTCATTCAGCGGACTCAAGACCGCCCTGCTCTATGGAGTCAAAGGTATACCAAAAAGAATCGACGGCACGCTTACATATGAGCGTCAAGCATGCGACTTAACAGTACAAGAGCAATGTGACTGGGCTGCTTCGTTCCAATCTGCTGCAATCGATTCAATAATGAGCGGCGTTGCAATCGCGTTCAGACAAGGGAATTACAAAAGCATCGTTGCTGGGGGAGGCGTCACTGCGAATAAAGCATTGCGACATCACTTGCAAGAGTTTGCGACAGAGCATAGTTCATCGTTGCATATCCCAGAGTTTGAATACTGCGTTGATAACGGCGCAATGATTGCTGGACTTGGAACAGCATTTTTGAGACAAAATGTGACAAATACATTAGCAACAACTGCATCCCCTAAAGGAGTTGCTTCGTAGATAAGAACGAATATTCATTTCATGAAGAGAGATACATGAAACACAAAAAAAAACAGAGTGGGATTGACTGGCTAGATCCAGTTGAAACTTTTGAAGCAAAGGACATTAAGTTCATCGATGGTGAACATCCAGCAATGCTCGATGATGAGTCCTTTCTGAAGGAAGTCTCGTTCGACTTTGGGCGGACGGGCGGGCCAGGCGGCCAGCATCGAAATCGAAAAGCAACTGCTTGTACAGCAACTCATAATCCATCTTCTATAAGTGGAACGGCATCAGAGCGAAGGCGGCAAAGCGAGAATCGTAGACTTTCAATAAGTCGGCTTCGAAGAACACTTGCAATTAAGTTGCGACGGAACTTAATTGCAAAAGATTTTCAACCATCTACGCTTTGGGAAGAACGGCGTGATTGTGATGTGTTGCCAATTAACCCAAAACATAGAGACTACCCTCATATATTGACGGAAGTGCTTGATGCACTCCAAGTAACAGGATTCGATCACAAAGAAGCTGCACAATTGCTACACATTTCACCGAGCCAAGTCATTAAACTCGTTGGACACGACAAAGATGCATTATCATTTGTAAACGATCAGCGGAAAGAAACTTCCCTTCACCCGTTAAAGGTATAACCCATGACAACAATTAAAGAACGCGTCCAAGCCATACTTCCAAAACTCATCGAAATACGGCATGACATTCACGCGCATCCAGAACTAGGTTATCAAGAAACTAGAACTGCTTCCGTGATTCGCTCATTCCTAGAAGAGCGTGAGATTGAGTTTGCTGGGAACCTAGCTGGTGGCACGGGAACACTCGCACACATCAACGGCGAAAGCAAGAACGCAGTTGGCTTGCGTGCTGACATTGACGCTTTACCAATCAATGAAGAAAACAATTTTGACTACAGCTCAACGCACGAAGGATGCATGCACGCGTGTGGGCATGACGGCCATACGACGATGTTGCTCGGAACCGCCGCAATACTCGCTGATTTAGCCAAAGAAGCGCCCCTTCCGAATAATGTGTCGATGCTCTTTCAACCAGCCGAAGAAGGCGGTGGTGGAGGCAAAAAAATGGTCGAAGATGGGTGCCTTGATGGTTCTGTCATCGGACCGCCAATCGCAATGATGTTTGGTCAACACGGATGGTCAGAACTTCCACTCGGACATGTTGCGACACGCGTTGGTCCAATGCTAGCTGCAGATATTGGCATAAACGTCACGATTCGTGGAAAAGGCGGGCACGCTGCTTTCCCGCACACTTGCATTGACCCTATCGTCTGCGGCGCTCAAGTTGTTTCCTCATTACAACAACTTGTATCTCGCCACACAGATCCACTCGATGCTCTTGTATGTTCGATTACACAATTCCACAGCGGCACAACACACAATATCATTCCAGATGAAGTCAAACTCAATGGAACGATGCGTTACCTTCAAAAAGAAACTGGTGAAATGGCCGCAAGGCGGTTTAAAGAAATCGTTGAAGGTGTTGCAGCAGCTCATGGCTGCGAAGCCGATGTCGACCTAAAGTTTGGGTATCCCGTCACGAAGAACCATAAAGATGCTGTAAGCACATTTTTTGACATTGCAAATCGAACAATTGGCGGCTCGCGCATTTCAGACTTTGATAAACCTGTGATGGGCGGAGAAGATTTTTCATACTACTGCGAGGTAGTGCCTTCATGTTTCTTCGCACTCGGCTTGCTGCCTGAAGGTCAAGAACAAATGCCAAACTTGCATAGCCCGCATTTTGATTTCAATGATGACGCAATTGCAACTGGCGTTGAAATGTTTTGTGAACTCGCACTTAAAACATCACTCGATTGAGTCTTGCGAAATGTGGCGTTGAATCATTTCATCGTAAGGCGCAAAGTCAATTGTTAAAAATGCTTTTGCAAGTTCTGGGTCGAATTGCGAGCCAGCACACGCGGTAATCTCATCAAGCACATCTTCACGGTTCAATGCATTGCGATATGCCCTCGACGAACACATTGCGTCAAACGCATCTGCCACACCGAGTATTCGTCCATATAGTGACGTTTTGTCACCTTTTGTTCCATCAGGATACCCCCTGCCATCCCACCGTTCATGGTGTGATCTAACGCCAGGCAAAACATTATGCAGTTGTGGCACATCACGGAGAATGTTTTCACCAATCACTGGGTGAAGTTTGATTTGGTCAAACTCCTCATCCGTTAATCGCGACGGCTTTCTAAGAATTGCTTCTGGTATGCCAATCTTTCCGATGTCATGAACAAGTCCACAGATATGAACGTTGCCAACAGTCTCTTGATCTAGCTCAATTGCATTTGCAAGCGCTTTAGATAACCACGCCACTCGTTCAGAATGACCTCTTGTATATGTATCTTTCGCGTCAATTGCAGAAACAAGTGCAGCAACTGTTCCAAGCAAAAGCCCTTGTCGTTCCTCAGCGTGGCGTCGTTCAATCTCAGCACGCATAAGGTTCGCCATTGCAAGTGACGCAAACTTTGAAAGTCCAGTACAAAACTCAATATCATCATCTATGGTTTGCCCGCGAACTTGACCATCACGATTATCAACGTAAATACAACCAACTACGACTGCACCGAGTTGAATTGGTATGCAGAACGCTTCTTGAATGCTGTATTGCATGATGGACTGCGCATCTTCTTCAACAACATCTGCCTTTTGATAACGAACCGCTTCCCCATCAAGAGCAGCGTGAAGAAGTGAACGGCTTAAGTTGGGCGAACCCTCAATCGCAATTCTTCCAGACGCTGCAAGAATTTCAACTTGTGCATCACCGCCATGCGGCTTAATCACAGCAACATTACTAAACGCTGTTCCTGCCTGTGCAGCATCCGCAAGCGATTGGGCAAGGACACGTTCATTTTCAGCTTCGTGAATTTTGGAACTACACGCAAGCAGTGCTGCCAATCTTTCTTGAGCAAGCCCTGCACCGCCCATCGTTCGCTCAATTCGTTGAATTGAAGTGCCACCAATCGATTGTTCATCATCAAAAGTCTGCGTGAACTGATGGTCGCCTTTCCGGTCTATCACTTGAAATGAAAAGGGTTCAATCGTGATGATGTCACCCCCGCGGAGGCCCACATACTGGGCTTCTCGGAGTTTCACACCGTTGAGGAACGTAC
>JAYZCQ010000111.1:0-7023 GCA_036338245.1 Planctomycetota bacterium | reverse complement strand
ATCAGAGCCGAATGCGGTGATTTTTCGTTCAAGTCCTCCCGGGACATCACTAGTTTCAATCGGAACATCGCCGTCAACTTTTGGTGGGGGGGGCGGTGTCTCTTGCGACTGATCTTCAAAGACTCTTCGCATTGCGATTGCGCCGTGCGTAGTAGTCACAACAAATTCATTAATCCCACCTGTATCCCAATCAACCATCATGTTCCAACCTGATTCGATTTCCTTCCAGAAGAAGATTGAACCTGAAGCTAGACGCGTAATAGTACCTCGACCACCTTCAATATCACCTTCGAGGGTAAGGTATTCCGGACGGTGGTCTGGTCTCTTTTCAAGATCAAACCACTTTACTTCGTTGATTTGGTCGGGCCGTGTTGTGCACCGAAAACTGATGAGCGGATTCTTACTTTCTGTGTCAACAGCGAGAAGCCAGTCAAAATGGGTAGTTCCATCTGGCAAATCATGTTGCAGAATGACTGTTGCAAATGGTGACTCTTTTGTTGGGGCTGCCATAATTTCTTTTTGTACCCTATCATGCGTAGAGTGTTATGGGGTAAAGTGAACGTGTAAAAAATAAAGAGGGATTGCTATGAAAAGACTAACATCACTCATCACTGGAACATATTTATTAGCCTTGACTTTTGCTGTCTCTGGTTGTGGAAGACCATCAAACACAGCACTTATGAGGCAAGGTGATTATGCCATGTGGCAAGGACGCTGGGCAGACGCTGCAACAAACTACGAGAAAGCAGCTGAGCAACATCCAGGCGAATGGGAAGCGCAATATAAACTTGGTCGGTGCTACTTAGAAATGGGTGACCCATTGCAAGCATGCCATGCACTTTCAATCGCTGAGTCAATCCAACCTGAAAACACTGAAATTGCTGATTTGCTCGCAACTGCGCTCATGGAGTGTGACAACCGAGATGGCCTGTATACGTTCCTGCAAACTCGGGCTACAAAAGTTCAAACATCACGTGCATGGACAAAATTTGCTGAGTACTCCATGGCAATGGATGACCCAGACACCGCTGTTCAAGCAATCAACACTGCTATTGTGGTGAATACAAGCAGCAATGCATACCCATACATCGTTGCAGCAACATTTGCTGAACGACTTGGAGATGACACACTTGCTGTGAAGCATTGGAAAGACGCTTGGTCAATAGACCCAAACAATGAACGCGTTTCAAATGCTTTGCGTTCGCATGGCGAAGTGCCAGGTCCAACAATGACAGGCATCTCAACTGATACTGAGCATTAAGTCGCTGCTGTTAACTCAACTCTAGGATAAAGGGCAACCTTCTGAATCGTTTTCCCTGCGCTTAAGCCGCCCCAATCAAGAAACTGCAACTCAATTCGTGCGTCATCTGTTAGCCCAATTGCTTGGTGGAATGCACCCATTTTTTCAGGCAATAGTGGCTTAAGGAGCAATGGTGCGATGCGTAGCGTTTCAAGGCATTGGTACAAGATTGCTCCGAGCTCGACTTGTTTCGATTCATCTTTAGCAAGTTTAAAAGGCGCGGTGTCATTAATGAATAAATCGACATCGCGAATCAATTCCATTGGCGCATTGGCGGCTTTGACGAGTTCAAATTTGTTCATCGCCTCTTTCCACCTGTTGACAGCATCGGCACACTGAGTCGGCCAATCAACTCCGCCAAGTTCGTAACGGTCATCACCATTAAACTCGCTTGGGGTTTCACCATCAAAGTACTTTTGAATCATTGCGGTCACTCTGCTTGTGCAGTTGCCAATGGTGTTCACAAGATGCGCGTTGTAAATGTCGTGAAACTTCTCCGCTGCAAAGTCTGCATCAGTTGCACCAAGTGGTCCTTGAGTAACAAGGTAATAGCGCCAAGCGTCTGAACCATATTGATTGACATACGATTCAATTTTTTCAAGGTCAATGAAATTGCCTAGCGACTTAGACATCTTTCGACCTTCTGAAATCCAGAAACTGTGTGCATAAACACACTTTGGAAGTGGAATGTCTAGCGCCATGAGCACAGCCGGCCAAATGATGGAATGAAACCACAAGATTTCTTTCCCAACGACATGGTATGCCGCAGGCCAATAGTGATGGCGCTCCTTATACCAATCGCTCTCTGCATCACCGAGCCCAAGACCAGTAATGTAGTTGAAGAGTGCATCAATCCAAACATAGATGACGTGTGATTCGTCTCCAGGCATTTCAATGCCCCACGTAAAGTTTGTTCTGCTGATTGGAACGTCTTGCAAACCCTCTCTGAGGCGACCAAGCATTTCATTTCGTCGGCTCTCTGGGCGGACAAAATTTGGGTTAGCTTGAAAGAGCTTTTCGATAGCAGACTGATACTTGCTTAACTTGAAGTAGTAATTCTGTTCAGTTGCTCTAACTAGAGGCTTCCCACTAACTGGAGATGTATAGTCGAGCTCTTTTGCATTTGTTTCAGTGTGATATTCTTCTTGCCCTTCGTCATACCAGCCTTCAAATGTGCCGAGATAGGCATCGCCGCTTTCAAGGAGTTTTTCAACGAATCGCTGGACTTGCGTCATGTGGGCTTCGTCAGTCGTTCGGATGAAATCATCGTTTGTTAAGTCAAATGAAGCCATAATAGAGCGAAAAGCGGCGCTATTTTCATCAGCGAGCGCTTGAGGGGAAACGCCCTTGGCAATCGCCGATTGTTCGACCTTAACGCCATGTTCATCCGTCCCTGTCAGGAAAAAGACATCAAAATTTTGCATTCTCATCGCTCTTGCATACACATCACACAATGTTGTTGTGTAGACATGACCGATATGAGGTCTATCATTTACATAGTAAATGGGCGTTGTGATGTATCTCGCTTCGTCTGACATGGCATACAGTGTATGCAGAAGAAGCCCAAAGGAGCGACCATGCATTTGATTCTTTTTTCTTTATTAACTCTCTCATTGATTGCAACGGTATGTCACGCACAAGACGCACTTGGGGGAGGGCATGCGCTCGACAACAACCTCTCGACCACAACAAACATAAACCCCTCACAGCGTCTTCCAGTTGGTGTAAGAAATAATGAACTTCGTGACTCAGGCGTCATGCAGGGCAGAGGGTTCAATGAGGGGATAGGACGCATTCGTACAACTGGATTGCAACTCATCAGCGATGCTGCTGAAAGTGGTGATGATGATGCATACCTTGATGCCCTGAATAACAGTCCGTGGTACTGGGAAAATTGGAATCAGCAATCTGCGCAGTTTCTTGTTCAAGGGGACAAAACTTATTTTAATCCCACTTTTCTAGACGAATGGTCATCTGCTCCAAAGCATATGGAGACGGGGCGGCACATTCGTTCATTTTCACATGAGTGGTCTAAAGAAAATGTACGAAACTTAGATCGCCATGGCGAAAGTTCTCTCCCGAAAGAATGGTCAGACAGACAAGTCAAGCAATTCCAAATGAGTAGGGCGCTTGGTGACGGTTCCCAAACAGTTGAGCCGCTTGACACTTCACCTGTCCAAATCAGTTCGTTCAAAAACAGTCTTGGTGTCGGCTATTTAACAGCATCTCCAATGAGTGGTGTTTCAGTCGAAACTAGTGAGCAGGCATATGTCGGTCTTGGTTTTAGCGCTTGGGATGCTGCACGTGCCAAGGAAGACATCCGCAAAGGCGTTCTCGACCCATCACTCATTGTTGCATGGCGCCAAGATGAAAACCGTTTAGACCAGCGGACTGCAGCTGTAGGGACTGCAACGACTGTGCAGTACGACAACATCCTTGGCACAGTTGCAGATGCAACCACCGAACTCGCAAGCAGCGATAATACTGATGCGAATACTCTCAACTCTGCTTACAGCGTGTTGCAAGAACAGTTAACTGGCATTGCAAATGATGAAGAGGAGACTCTTCTTGCAACTAAAGATCTGGAAGTGACTGAAGAGGATGAAGCAGACACGTTTAATCATCTCAGTGCACTGCTTCGACACGGCGAAAAACTGACTCAACTCTCTGGCGCACAAGACACGAGATTCAACGAAATTATGCGTGTTGCAGAAATGCGCCTTGCCAAAGAGGAGTATTTCCTTGCTCAACGCAAATTCAATCAAGCGCTCCGGTTCATTCCTGGCCATCCGCTTGCAACCGCAGGACTTGCTCACAGCAACTTGGGTGCGGGCTTACATCTGTCAGCTGGTAATGTCCTTCAGTCGCTTTTGTCGTTCCAACCTGAGATGATTGACGTTCGGTATGACGCCAACTTGTTGCCGCCTCGCATTGAACTTGTAAGGGCTGGCGTGACAGCAAGCCAGCGCCTAGACCAAGAACGTGATGGCGCGACATATGCGTTCTTACTTGCGTACATTGGTCATCAACTTGAGGATGAAGAAATGCTTCGCAAGGGGCTCGCTTCGCTGAATCAGCACGTCGAAGAAGGTGACCCCTTTATTCCACTACTCCAAAGAATATGGGGCGGGACTACTTTTGAACTTGAGCAAGGGGAGTAATGCCACCCTTCACTCGCTGACCCTTCGTGATGTTAATCGCTGGCTCTACGTCCATAGGCAAAATGAGTTCGGTTGTTGAACCCAGCGTAATCATGCCAAACTGCTGCCCTAGAGAAAGCGGTTGCCCCACACTAAGGGGACAGATGATTCGTTTCGCGAGTTTGCCAGAAACTTGACGCAAACCAAACGATAGTTCACCTGCACTGAGAATGATGAGGTTTGACTCGTTTACTTTTGCTGATTCTTCAGTACGGGCGTCTAAAAACTTGCCTTCTCGGTAGATGAGTTTCTCGACGGTACATTCACACGGTGCTCTGTTGATGTGCACATTCAGTACACTCAAAAAGATGCGGATGATGACCGCTTTACCTTCGACTGCTTCATGCGAGTCAACATACTCAACTGCAGACACAACACCATCGGCAGGACTAATCATTGTTCCTGTGGGTAAGTTTTGTGGAATCGAACGCCATGGGTTTCGGTAAAACGAAAGCACTGCAAGCGTTGCAACGGTAACCGCGCCCACAACAATCCAAAGCATCGCATAAAACTGCGCGAAGTATGCGGACACAGCAACAAGAAAGGCGCTACCTAGACAAATCGGTAGCCACTGCTTCCAAGCGTATTTTGTTAAGGTCAAATGTGTTTACTCGCTTGCTTTGCCAATAAACATGCCGATGAGACCAGCAACAATTGCGAAGGCAGCAAAACCGCCGCCCCAAATCATCACGTCACCAGTAATCATTCCAGCAAGTTTCGGTGATACACCAAGAAGACTTGTTACGAACATAAGGCAAATTGCGACGAGGGCGATGAGTGAACCAAGCAGAAGGCCAACGCCTGTGCCTGACCATTTACCATCGTATTGCTGGGTCATTGCAACTGGCAAGCTCATTGGGGCTTCCGTAGCGACCGCTGTAGGTGCTGTGCTTGTTGTCTCAAATAGTCCTGACTCACTTGCATCAAACTCGCCACTCTCATCGTCTTCCCAAACTTCATCTAGGAGTTCTGCACCAAGTGAGGTGTCATCTGATTCTCTTGTAAGGTCAAGTGGACCGCTGCCTGAACCGACAGCTTCTAAACTGAGTTCTTCATCGACAGCATCTGCGACTCGTGTTTCTGCTGAATCGTCATCTTCGCCGCCTTCAAATGCCGCACCGATTCCACTTGCAGCTGCGCTGTCGCCCAGGTCAAGTCCAGCAGCGCTACCACTGTCACCTAGGTCAAAACCAAAACCGCTTCCAGAGCCGCCCAAGTCAAGACCAGAAGCGCTTCCGCCAAGACCAAGTCCTGTTCCAGTGTCACTTAAACCATAACCGCTCCCGCCAGCGGGTAAATCTGCAGTTGGTTCAGCACCAACGCCAGGGGCAGAGCCTGATAGGTCAAGTCCAAGCGATGAGCCGCCACCTGAAACATCTAAGTCGAGTTCACCGCCAACTTCATCACCTGCAAGCAGGTCGACTTGTTGACGTTTGAACATGATGGAATCACCATCACGCATTTCTTCGAGTTGTCCTGACTGAGCCATAGAACGAACATCGTCTTCGTTCTTATTCAATCGAGTACATGTTTCTTCAAGTGTGTAAAAGAGTTTTGCCATAATTTAAGTATTCCGAGCCAATCAGTGTATGTCAAGTAGGTCTTCAAAGCAATGGGTGCTTTAGCCCTAAATGCGCGTAGATATGTACCCCCTATCGTACCTTTATTTAGACGGTCCAGTTGCCAATTACGATAAGAAGGTCTGTGACATTAACGAGCCCATCATCATTGAGGTCAGCAGGGCATCCATCACATGAGCCCCAGGCGTCCATGATTGCCAGCAAATCAGTAACGTTAACCATGCCATCGCCATTGACATCACCTGGGATTGCAGGGTCTTCGCAGTCGTCTGCTGCTACCAAATCACTTTGTTCAAAATCGCCAGGTACTCCGCTACCTTCACTGAGCCCAACGATATTGTCATTGGAGTCGATTCCTAGCCAACTGCAACGTATCACACCATCAAAGAAAAATTCGCACTGGAAGGTGTTTGAGCCGGTATTGGAATATTCCGGTACGTCATAGAAAGTAACAACAGCCTTCGATAACAATTCAGCGAACCGTATAGTGCCGCCGTTACTCGGATTCAAGTCATCAAAGACGAGCGAGACGCCGGTGTGCCCAAAGTGATCACTCATTGACTCGGTGTAATCCGTGGAGCCTGAATCAAAAGTGATTCGACCATTACTTGAAATGAACATAGAGTTGTAATCTTCCCCATAAAATGAAACAGGAGTTGCAAATGATATCTCTTCATAATCATCATCTGAAAGGGAAACAGTATTCCCAGTTGATGGCGGTTCAGGAAGCGAACTGATTGGCTCGGTGCACGCTCTGTACCTGTCAACACCCTCGATTGGTGTAAACGTTACTGAATAACCATCTAAATCATCTGCAACATCTTGTTCGGTAAAGAAGTCTGGGATATCAGCAGTTGTGAACGTGTAACAATTGCCTCCGTTGTCATCGGATGCTTCATTTCCTGCTGCATCTTCAATAACAACTGCGACGTAGTACGTTGAA
>JAYZCQ010000110.1:0-12601 GCA_036338245.1 Planctomycetota bacterium | reverse complement strand
TTGATGTTTATCACAGCAAACGGAATGCTAGTAAGAATATCTGCTGGTGATATCAGCACAATTGGACGCAATACCAAGGGCGTACGTGTTGTGAATGTGAAAGATGGTGACCGACTCATTGCTGCAGCGAAAGTTGAAGGCATGGATGAGACTCCCCAACTAGAAAGTACAATGGCCGAATAACACGCTGAACCAGAATCGAGTATCCTGAGTGTATGACATTAAATCAATGGTCAGACGAAATTTTTATTCTAGAACTCTACGAAGAGCCGGACTTTTCTGAAGATACAGATGCACTGCTTGGCAAACTTCGAAGCGACGAGGCAATTCATTTCAACGTAATCATTGATTTGCAACAGGTATCAAAACTAAACTCCTCAAACCTTGGCGCTCTTGTTGAGATTAAAAAACTGCTTCAGGCAAGAGGTAAGCGGATGGTTGTCTGCAACATCTCAGATGCAATTTGGTCAACGATGCTCGCAACTGGGCTCGACCAAGTCTTTGAGTTTATCGAAGACACAACCACTGCGTTACTCCTAATAGGACAATAAATGCGAGCTATTCGCAGATCGTCTCATGATGCAAGAGTGGAAATCATGCCCCTCATCGATGTTGTCTTCTTACTGTTAACTTTTTTCATTTATGCAATGGTGCTCATGGTCCGCGCCGAAATTTTGCCCGTGCCCCTAGAAACCTATTTCTCTAGCACTCCTGCTGAGCCAAAGCCATCAATTGCAATCACGCTTGGCGTTGATGGGCATGTGTACGTTGGTCAAGAATCTGTACAAGTCGAATCGCTCGGCAAAACCCTTGCTGCAAAGAAAGAGACACAGCCAAATGCAGTCGTCTATTTGGTTGTGGAAGATGGCGAAGCAGTCATTGACAGAGGACCAATTTTAACGAGCGTCTGGGACCATCTTCGGGCAGAGGATCTAGAGATTTTCCTTGTTGGGAATCCAAAGGAAGTACAAGAAGGCGATGTCAACTGAGCGTTTTGCAATTTTAGTAGCACTTGCACTTTCAATCGTGATTCACATTGTTTTAGTGCCGAACATCTCCCCAAATCGCTTCCAAGCCAACGGATCAGAACAAACGAAATCTACACATCTTGAAACACCTGACAGGGATGACGAAGTAAGAATTGGAATCGATGAATCAAAAACATCAACACTGACTTGGATTGGCTATGAAGAGTATGAACTGCATCGCGCGCAGGTATCGACAGTAGAGCAAGCTGCGACAACAACTTCAAAACCAAAACCCACACCAGCTGTTCTCGGCATGCTACGAGAGTTGCAAAAGCCTGCCTCAAAGATTATTGAACAACTCTTACAAGCCATCGGTGAACTGCATATTGCTATCCCAACAAGATCAATGCCTCTTATTGATTCGCAAGTTGTTGAGGTTGCCGAGAAAAACGTTCATGAAGTTACTGTAGAAGACAACAATGAAGATGCCGTTGAAAGCGATAGCGATTCCATTCCCACGTCAATCATCAAAGTTAGCAAAGACATGTGGAAGTCTGGAAAGCCCCTTGCAGGAGAAGGTGTGGTCCTGAAACCTCGTAAACCATCGTTTACATCGCAGCAAATGGTTTCGAACTCACCAAGTGACTTGCTTGTCGAATTGCACATTGATAGTGATGGCAAACCAAGTGATGTTGTACTCCTCATCGGTACAGGAAGCTATTCCATTGACCGTACCCTGATTTCAAGTTTGTACCGATGGCGGGCAAGTGGTGAACACATCGAAGCCATGAAGGAAGGCGAAGTGTTTAAAATTGTTGTGCACTTGACCTTCGCTAAGTAACCCCGAGCGCTTTTTCCCAATATCCCAATCTAGATTCATCTGTTAAATCAAATGAAAGCGGGGTCACAGTCATCTTGCCCTCTTTAAGTACTTCAACATCACTCCCCTCAGTTGTGTGTGCAAACTCCATTCCGCTTCCTGCAGCCCAGTAGTATGTCCTGCCGTCAGGCGAAGTACGTTTGTCGTAAGTGCCCAAGTCGCCTGCGGTGTTCATGTTGACCACCTTTATCTTTGGCAGTTGCATGTCATCTGATTCACAAATTGGAATATTCAGATTGACGACTTCGTGCGGATTAATCTCATGTTCAAGAATCTTGTCGATTGCGGTTCTCGCAAACATAGCTGCTCGCTGATAGCAGATAGAGTTGCGATTTCCGATGTATAAACTCACTGCAATTGCCGGAACTCCTAAAAACGCTGACTCAATAGCTGCGGCAACTGTGCCAGAATAAATGACATTAATGCCGACATTTGCGCCGCTATTCATTCCGCTAATTGTTAAATCAGGTCTTGACCCTGTGCCGTGTTTTTCTTCCCACAGCGACCGTAGTGCGAGTTTAACGCAGTCCGCTGGCCTGCCATTAATTGAAACACCGCGCATTGTAGGAGTTACGTCGAGCGTTTGAACCATCAATGGCTTTGTGTATGTAATACCATGGCTCATTGCAGACTGCACTGTTTCCGGCGCAAATACATCAATGTCACCTAGTCCATCAAGCGCTTGATAGAGGGCGATAATCCCAGGAGCGCGGATGCCGTCGTCATTCGTAAGCAATATTTTCATCTATTCGTAGGCTCCAAAATATATGAACGTCCACCCCACTTAATTGGGATTCGATGTGTCAACATATGAGCGGCACCAAACAAAATGCCAGCTACTGCTATGCCTCCAAAAGGCGCAAAAAAAACAAAAAGTGGTGGGGCGTGATTCATTTTGTAAAGCCAACTGACATTGATTCCATACATCAACAAGGAAGCAACTGATGTCCATAACAGGACGGGCGATTGCATTTGCCCTATTGCTATTCCAGTTATTGCAGCGAGCGGAAAGCCAATGTTAAAGAGCAGTGAAATCACTGCACTTTCCCTTAATCGTTTGACATTGCGATGACATGCTTCAATGTAAATTCGCTTCCAACCTTCCTTGAAGGCTTGATAGTTTGCATACATTGAAACTGCGAGCATGCCATCTGCAAAAAGAATCTGCACGCGATTTCCATCGTTATGAATTGCCCTAGCAAATGCGATGTCTTCAAGAAGCGCTTCGTGAACAGCATGGTGTCCGCCAATAGATTCGTAAGCTTCTCGCTTAAACAAAAGAAACTGGCCATTTGCAAACGGTCTAGGATTCTCTTTTCGATTTACTCTGTCAACTGGATACAAGCGAACAAGAAAAGTACTTGCAACGGGCTGGACGACCTTTTCAAAAAAGTTTTCTGTCGTCAACGAACTCAACAAGCTCAGAAGAGATGCGCCTCGCTTCGTTGCGGATGCAATTGCACATCGAACAAGATCCTTGTCAAATTTTGTATCTGCATCAGTGAATAATAACCAGTCCCCTGTTGCGGATTCACTGCCTAAACTCGCTGCGTTACATTTCCCCGCCCAATCGTTTGGGCAACTGTCGTTTTCAATAATCGTAACTCGCTCATCTTCGTTTGCGTGCTTTTGAAGAATATGTAGTGTCTCATCTGTACACCTGTCTAGCACAAACACAATTTGAATGTTTTCGTATGACTGTCCACGGAGCGCTTCTGCACATCGGTCAATGACTCTTTCTTCATTGTGTGCAGGCACAATGATGCTGACCAGCGGTGACTTGTCAATGTCAATTGATAGCCCTTCGCGAATAGTTGGCTTTCCTTTGGTCATTCGAAGCAAGCGAACGAAAAAACCTAACCAAAAGATAAGCGTTCCAGCAACGATGATGCCTAAAACCTGTGAAGTAATGTCCAAGAGTGACATGAAGGCGTATGGTACTCGGTTATGATTTCAACCACACTTTGGATGGTGTGAATTCAACACGTTTGTTTTTTGCAAGAGAATTGGAATATATTCATTTCCAATCTTTTTACATTTAAGTCTCTGTTCAGGTCTTCGATATTGGTTGCCCTGAAGTGCTCAAGGAACAATACGGAAGACGGATGAAATGAGTACGATGCACAGTCTGTGTACCAGAGCAGACTCACAATTCGGTATCTAACGAGCAGATTCATACCCCTGATTGCAGTTGCTGCAGTCGCGTTATGCGTTGCCCTTGTCATCGTTGTCGTATCTGTGATGACCGGCTTTTTGAACATGGTTCAATCTTCTGGGCGCACTTTAATGGGCGATGTTGTTGTCACATACGGTTTATCTGGCATGCCGCATTACGATAAACTCATGGGGACTCTGAAGCAACACGAGTCCATCGAAGCTGTCACGCCTATTGTTGATGGATGGGGACTCCTTCGAATGCCATATCCTGACCGCGATGCTAAACAAAGTGAGACCGTTCAAGTCTGGGGTATAGAGCCAATTTCCTTTGCTGAAGTCACAAAGTTCGCTGATTCGTTGCAATGGAAAACTGTCTCTGAAGACCAGCGTGATTGGCTCCTCATCGATGCTATTCGTGAAAATGAACATGATGTGTTAACACAGCTCAGTGAAGAACACCGCGAGTTTGTCATTGAACATGTCAATAATGCAGCGAGCAATCTTAACTTTGAGCCCGTAGGCTTATTCGAAGCGCTTAGCAAGCAATTGTCTGAAGCTGATTGGGAATTTATTCTTTCGCTAGATTCACGGCTAACAAATGAGGGCGATGTTCTTGCTCACGGGTTATCGCTTGAGCGAGATGGCAAACCCGCAATTGTTTCTGGCTTACATGTTTCAGAAGGAAATGAACGACAAGACGATGGTTCATACCAAGTCATCCGAAATGATTATTGGTGGCTCCCTCGATATACCGGTACGCTCACTATGCTTCCAATTGACGCTCAAGGCGGCATCATTGAACCTGAATCAGTTGTCATGCCTTTTGCAAATGAATTCATGTCTGGTGTTTACATCATCGATGACACGAGGATTTTTGTCCCCCTTCATGTTGCTCAAAAGTTGCTTCATCTTGATGCAGCTGAAATTGTAGATGAAGACGACCCAACCGAAGTGGTTGGCGTTGACCCTGCAAGAGTAACAAGCGTTCTTGTAAGAGGTGTTGAAGGCACAGACGCGAATGATTTGAGAGCTATTGTTCAATCGAGTTACTTAAAATTCTATGACGAAATGCCGGTTGGCACATTTGTCATGCCTCCACCACTTGGTGATCCTGGGCTAGTCATTCAAACGTGGGAAGACCAACAACGCAGTTTCACTGGTCCAGTTGAAAAAGAACGTGAACTAATGCGAACGCTCTTTTCAATCATTTACTTAGTTGTTGCAGCGCTCATCTTGTCAATATTCTGGTCGATTGTGTTCGAGAAAACGAAAGACATCGGCATACTCCGCTCTATTGGCGCTTCTAGGCTAAGCGTCGTTTGGGGCTTTCTACAGTTCGCCCTCGTCATTGGCGTTGCAGGCGCGCTGCTTGGTTCTTTTCTTGGCTGGTTCATCACAACGAACATCAATGCCATTCATGAAGCACTTGGTAATCCACCGTTGTCAATTGCGATTGTTGCAATAGTTCTTGGTTGCCTGACCATCGCATGGATGATTAAACGAAGCAGAAATGGCGACTTCCTGCCAATTGTGCTCGGAACACTTGGCGCCATACTCTTCGCTTTCATTGCCCTCGTCGTGTTTGATATTCGGGCAATGGGCGGTCTAGTAATATGGGATGCTTCGGTCTATTACTTCTCACACATCCCAAATGATGTTGATTGGAATGCTGCAATCGTTACGAGCATTGGTGCTGTCGTGTTCTGTTTAATCGGCGCTGCAATCCCATCTGCAAAGGCGGCAGACATTGACCCAGTAAAGGCGCTAAGACATGAATGATGCAATGCTATTACAAGGTCATGACTTGCGAAAGACATATATTCTCGGCAAGAATGAAGTTCCCGTATTACACGGCGCATCAATTAGTGTTGAAGAAGGTTCATGGGTTTCCATTTTAGGTTCAAGCGGCTCTGGAAAATCAACGCTGTTACATCTGCTTGGAGGTCTTGATAGACCTGACGCCGATAGCGGAAAAGTCCTCTACCGAGGCCAATCGGTCTGGGAACAATCCCAGCGAGCAGTTAACGACTATCGAAATAATGACATTGGATTCGTCTTTCAGTTTTATCATTTGCTTCCTGAACTTACTGTGTTGGAAAACGCGTCGCTTCCTGCAATGATTGGTCACACGAATGCAGCATGAGCGGAGCGTGCAGAAACACTGCTTAAACAGTTTGGGCTTGGGCATCGACTCCATCACAAACCTCGCGAGTTATCCGGCGGCGAAAGGCAGAGAACTGCAATCGCAAGAGCCCTCGTCAATGAACCGAGTGTTTTGCTTGCAGATGAGCCAACGGGAAACCTCGATGAAGAAACAGGCGGTGAAATCCTTGGCGTGCTGAAGGAACTCCATCAAAATGGACTGGCAATTGTTATGGTTACTCACGACCCCTCAATTGCTGCTCAGGGCACAGATACTGTCCATCTTCGCAGAGGGATTATTGAATAACCGCCACTTTGGCATCTACGGGCCGTGTATGGTGTCAAGAAGCACTGTTTATAAGGCCAAAAACAGGAAAAACCGGGTTATCTGACCTTTTTTAAAAAAGTTCAGAAGTCTTTAAATGGAACGCCATTTGCACCGATTGTTATATATAAAGGGGTACAGTTTTTGTGCCTCATGGAAGACACTCCCGCACTCTAGCGGGACGGAGAATTGAATTATGTTTGAACGACTCACAGATCGCGCTCGAAAAGTCATGGCTCTTGCAAATCAAGAGGCTCAACGCTTTAACCATGAATACATCGGGACAGAACACATCCTTCTTGGACTCGTCAAGGAAGGCTCAGGCGTTGGCGCGAATGTATTAAAACACCTTGAGATTGACCTTCGTAAGGTTCGACTAGAAGTTGAAAAACTTGTCAAGAGTGGACCTGATATGGTCACAATGGGGAAACTGCCTCAAACACCGAGAGCAAAGAAAGTCATCGAGTACGCAATCGAAGAAGCTCGCTCACTCAACCACAACTATGTTGGCACAGAGCACCTCCTTCTTGGCTTACTCCGCGAGCAAGATGGCGTTGCTGCACAAGTGCTCATGAATCTTGACTTGAAACTTGAAGATGTCCGGGAAGAAGTACTCAATCTTCTTGGCGCAGGCGTTGGCCAAGCAGATGACATTGATGAAGAAGGCATGGAGCCATCCGCAGGCGAAGCACCAAGCCCATCACCAAGACGCGGAAAAAGCAAAACCCCTGCCCTCGACAGTTTTGGTCGAGATTTAACAGAACTCGCAAAGAAAGACGAACTTGACCCAGTCATCGGTCGCCACGATGAGATTGAACGCCTTGTTCAAATCTTATGTCGTAGAACAAAGAACAACCCCGTGCTACTTGGAGAAGCAGGTGTTGGCAAGACCGCAATTATCGAAGGTCTAGCACAACGCATCATCTCAAATGAAGTCCCTGACCTTCTCCACGATAGACGTGTAGTTGTTCTTGACCTTGCGATGATGGTTGCTGGCACAAAGTATCGTGGTCAATTTGAAGAACGTATCAAAGCCGTCATGAATGAAGTGAGACGAGCGAAGAACATCTTGCTCTTCATTGATGAATTGCACACACTCGTTGGCGCTGGTGGCGCTGAAGGTGCAATTGACGCATCAAACGTATTGAAACCTGCCCTTTCACGTGGTGAAATCCAATGCATTGGCGCAACAACTTTTGATGAGTATCGAAAGTACATCGAAAAAGACAACGCACTTGAGCGACGGTTCCAATCCATCGTTGTTGAACCACCAAATGATGCAGACGCAATCGAAATCCTCAAAGGACTTAGAGAGCGATATGAAAAACATCACCGTGTCAAAATTACTGACGAAGCAGTCAAGGCTGCAGTTGAACTTTCAAATCGGTACATCACCGAACGAGTTCAACCGGACAAATCCATCGACGTGATCGATGAAGCTGGTGCGCGCATTCGCCTTCAATCAATGACTAAACCGCCATCAATGGCAGACATCGAAGAACAACTTGAACTACTTAAAGTCAAGAAAGATGATGCTGTCAAAAATGCAGACTATGAAGCTGCGGCGTCACTTAGAGATGAAGCCGAAAAGCTTCGGGCAAAGAAAGATGATGCGCAAAAAGAATGGCGTGAGCAAATGAACGAAGTCAACAGTGTTGTTGATGAAGATACCATTGCTGCAGTTGTTTCAAGCATGACTGGTGTTCCGCTCACCCGTCTAGAAGAAGCTGAATCACAACGTCTATTGCAACTAGAAGATGAACTTCACCAAACAGTTATTAGTCAGCACGAGGCAATTACACAGATTGCAAAAGCGATTCGTAAATCCCGCTCCGGCTTGAAAGACCCAAACAGACCAATGGGTTCATTCTTGTTCCTCGGACCAACTGGCGTAGGGAAGACATTGCTTGCAAAAGCACTTGCAGAATTCATGTTTGGTGATTCTGACTCATTGGTCTACCTCGATATGTCAGAATATATGGAAAAGCACACAGTCTCACGATTGGTTGGCGCCCCTCCCGGTTATGTCGGCTACGAAGAAGGTGGACAACTCACTGAAAAGGTCCGTCGCAAGCCATACGCAGTCGTGCTCTTCGACGAAGTTGAAAAAGCGCATGGTGATGTATTCAACATGCTTCTTCAAATCATGGAAGAAGGTCGCTTGACTGATTCATTCGGTCGCCACGTTGACTTCAGAAACACTGTTGTGATTTTGACTTCAAACATCGGTGCCGACCTCATCAAAGGCGGTCAATCGTTCGGCTTTGGTAAGCGCGAAGAAGTTGCAGACTATGACAAATTGAAGAAACAACTTCTAAGTGAAACTGAAAAGTACTTTAGACCTGAATTCATCAACCGACTTGATGACGTGATTGTCTTTAGACCACTCACAAAAGATGATTTGTATTCCATCATTGACATCGAACTTGCGAAAATCGTATCACGATTGAAAGCAAAAGGAATGACAATGGCACTCGACCAAGTGGCGAAGGACTTCCTCATTGAAAAGGGCTATAACCCCGACTTCGGTGCTCGGCCACTACGTAGGGCCCTTGGCACATACATTGAAGATCCGCTCGCTGAGTCACTCCTTAGTGGCAATTACAACGAAGGCGACCATCTTTCGGTAACCCACAAGGAAGGTGATGAGCACCTCTTCTTCACTCCAACGAGTGAAGACAAGCAGGAGACTGAACCAGAATCAGCAAGTGTGAGTTAAGACACTCAAGGCACGGACAAAAGTCCGTGCCTTTTTTATGCTGTTAAAAAGGACACGAAGATTCAAATGTAAGCGATTCATTTGTCGCTGGATGTGTAATTGTTAGTGTTGCTGCATGAAGCAGGAGGCGACTAGCAGCATCTCGCAGTGCGTCTGGGGCATACAAGTTATCACCCAAAATGGGATGCCCTATTTCTTTGAGGTGCATTCTCAGTTGGTGTGAACGCCCTGTAGCTGGCTTCAGTAACAGCCTGGTAGTGTCGCTGTCACGTTCCAAAACTTCATAATGCGTTAGTGATGGCTTCCCTTGTTTAAAGTCAACACACTGTTTGGGTGGATTGTCCATGTCCTTGCGTATAGGAATGTCAATTGACCCTTCATCATTTTGAACCAATCCACCAACAACTGCAAAATATGTTTTATGAACCTCTCTGTCTTGAAACTGTCTACTGAGTTCTCGATGTGTATCCGCGTCACGGGCTAGCACAATGACACCGGAAGTGTCCATATCGAGGCGGTGGACAATTCTTGAACCTTCAATCGCAGAGGCTGCTCTGACTTCTAAGCAATCGATTTTATCGATTCCAATTCCTTTGACGCTCAACAATCCAGAAGGTTTTTCGAGCGCAACAAGATAATCATCGTGATAGAGCACGGGAATTTGATGCGGTAAATGCTCAGGTTGCGTATGATGTGTTGCTCTACTATTCAAGGACATTTCCTATGTTTTTACATTGTATCGCACACATCATTTGTTCATTGATTTTGCTTCAGCCAAATGCAAATGACAACGAGGCAAAGTACTTCGGACCACCCGTACTGCTCACATCACCTTCGATGTTTGCGAAAGCTGGGGAGTCATACTTCGACCCACAAACGAAACGAATTATCTTCCAAGCCATCGAACACCCAAAAGAAGGCGAAACTGTCAGTGACGATTACAGTATGTATGTCGCTGATTTAAGGTTTGATGCAAAGGGCGCGATTTCAGGCACGCAGAATATCGTCAAAATTAGCAATGATGGTTCTGCGAACACATGTGGCTGGTTTCATCCCTCAAAAAAAAATACCGTGCTTTTTGCAACAACAACGACGAAGCTAAAAGACGAACAGGTTCCCGGCTATCAACGCGATAGTGGAAATTACAGATGGGCCTTTCCTCCTGAAATGAATATTATTGAATGCGAACTCACGAATCCAAAATCGCAAAGGCCTCTCATCGTCGACAATGAACATTACATAGCTGAAGGTTCTTGGAGCCCTGATGGTCGCCACGTACTTTATTGCTCTCTTGAAGATGGGGATGGAGATATTTATGTCAAGGATTTAGAGCGAAACGTTACCACGCATCTTGTTCATGCACCTGGTTACGATGGCGGTCCTTTCTTTTCTTCGGATGGCAAACGCATCACGTACCGCTCAGACAGAGCTAAAAATGATTTGCTTCAGCTCTATGTTTCAGACCTTAGATTTGATGAGCACGGAACAATTGTTGGAGTCCAAAAAGAACACCAAGTCACATCAAACCAACACGTAAATTGGGGGCCCTTCTGGCATCCAACGGGCAATGCATTGTTGTACGCTACCAGTGAAATGGGACATTACAACTATGAAGTTTACATGGTTGATGTGACGAATCTTGAGAAACTTAAAGAAGGCGAGGATGCGCCGCATCAGCGTGTTACGCACACCCCTTCATTCGACGGACTTCCCGTGTTTAACGCTGACGGTTCGTGGCTCATGTGGACAAGTAAACGTGGCACCGACACAAGTCAACTCTGGGTTGCGCCTTTCACATTTAACAATTGGGAATGGGCAAAAAAGGGTCACACAAAATAATGCGGGCCGCCCTGCTACTTTTGTTTTGCAGTCCGCTTGCGAATTGCCAAACCGAGACAATCGAGCACCGCCATGTTCCTGCATGGCATATAGCGATGGGTAAAGAGTTGCCTAAAAACTCATCGAAAGAAGGCAACACGAAGGTCGTCTATTCAACGCTTGGCGGGTCTAACTCCATTGCAGTTCAAGAGTATTTAAACTCCGTTGAGTTGGAAGCCAAGGATGAAGAGACTGGTGAAGTCACTCTAAAAGCAGTTTTACCAGAACAATTACTTTCGCAAGCACTCGTCTGTTTACGAGACAGAAATTGGCACGTTTTGTATGGTCAAGTTCTAAGCACTGGAGCTCAACGCTATTTCAAAGGCGTTGACGAAGAACTCGCTTACTTTCAATCGTACTTCGATGCAAACCGATTAGAGATTGCAAAGACTATGCGCAAAATGATACAGAGTAGAACTTTTGGTGACACATTAGTTCGCCAAGAAGGCAATCGAATTTTGATGTGCTTTTCCTCGAACATGCTCGGTGATTTTCAGTTTAAACGCATTGAATTTGTGAAGGAAGGCGAACTGGTTAAACTCGACTCTATCCAATAACACTCAACTTCTAAAAAGCGTTAAGCAAGACGTATGTCCGTGTAGGAATGATTCATTCCCAATTGGACCAATTTCACCCGCTGCGAAAAAACCAGCAATTGGCACTTCTCCGATTCGCTCCCTGATAATTGTTAAATCACAATCTTCTTCAAAGAAGAGTTTTTTGCCGCGACCATTACATGTAACAAGAAGACCCGCAAATGGTTGTTCTTCGAGTTCTTGCGTGTCGAGTAGCAACTGCAAATCTTCAACTGCAGTTTGCGCATCTCGCACATGAAACTGGACCGTTTTCCCAAGCCTATAAAACTCCCCTGCTGCAATTCCTTTTCGTTTATGGTCTAATCCCAGAATTGAGCGAACGAGGAAATCGCCTCGACCAAAATGACGCTTTTGTTCGTCAATGACGCCGCCAAGTAAAACACCTTCTTTGACCATTTGACGCTCATCAGGAGAAAGGGATTGGGCAAGTTCCTTTAAAACATCTAATGCCGGCTTCCCGCCAAGTTCTAAGATGACATTGTCTTTGATGTTTGTAATGACAAGGGGTTCACCAATTGGTCTGCACCCTTGACTTACGATGCAATCAACATGAAAGTCGCCCGACATCGTCAATCCAATTCCACCGCCAGTGATGAGTTCGTCATTTAGGATGAGGCGATTAAATCCTTTTTGTGATGCACCAGATGCCATACCTCCAATGATTGGAATCTCGCTAGTTGCCCCTGCTGCCTTAACCAGTGCGGGAAGCAATCGCGTTATTGGTGTCGAGAATGGGTCAGCAAAGAAGAAGACTGCTTTTGTATCGTCTTGCAATCCGATCCATTCGGGAATGCATTCGGGTTTTGAAATTGGAACCGGCTTATGTGGCGTTGTAGTCCACGGCGTGAGCGTCACTCCAGGAAGTTGCATGGCAAGCGCAGATAAGCCAGCAACGCCTTCAAGTTCTAAATCACAACCGACAGCAGATTCAACTGT
>JAYZCQ010000109.1:0-4594 GCA_036338245.1 Planctomycetota bacterium | reverse complement strand
GTAGATATTGTGAGTGAACCAAACGTCCATGCAAGTGACATCAATCACCTCTCTTCTGGCATTCAATCTGTAAAGAAGACTAGCGATTGGGTCACAGTTAAAGCTTCTGACAATCTTTCAAGTGTCCTTGGGCTTGGTTCGCTTTCACTTCTAGACAAACCAGAATTGTGGCTTGGCAGAATCCATCCGGGAGATGTTGATGCAATCCGCGCGGCACTTGATTCGCTTAAACCAAACCAAGAAAAACGACTTGCATACCGTTTTCGTGATGGCAACGACAGATACCGCTGGATGGGATTCACTTGCGGTATTGCGGGTGATTGCGTCACTGGCATTGTCGCGGACCTCACACATCTTAGAAGTCAAGAATATGCAAACCGCATACATTTAGCTGGCCGTGAATCACTTTCAAGGCTGATTGAATCAAGTGATTTGAATCGTTCAATCAATGATTTCTTGCACATATTAGGTGTTGGGCTTGTCGTAGATAGAGCGAGACTTGTTCGGTTCAGAACTGATGGCAGGGCGTTTATAACGCATGAATGGGTCAAGCATCGCGAGCTAGCATCGAGCGAAGTACCTGAAGCTGTCGACCCAGATGCTGTGCACTGGTCAAAAGCACAACTTGAACTTAATAGCCAAATTGTGATTGAATCTTGCGCTGACCCAAAGTTACCCGAGTCAGTTGTCGGAACACTTTCAAACAACAATGTCGGCGCAATTCTTGCAGTGCCCGCCGTCATTAACGGCGTTGTCGAAGCAATGGCATGTTTTGATGTGCCGAGTGAACGAACGTGGTTGCCGATGGAGATTGAAGAAGCAACAGTCGTTGTTAATGGTTACGCCCGCGCAATTGAGCGTAGAATTGATGACCGAAGAAGCGCAGCAGAGGAATTTGAACTCAGGCGTTCAGAAGAACAATACAGACTCATAACATCACACTCCCCAGTTGTTTTGTTTGGTATTGACGCCCAGGGCATTTTTACGCTCAGTGAGGGTCAAGGGCTTGGCCTTATGGGTTCAGAGGGTGGCAGCGTCGTTGGCAAAAGCATTTACCACATCTACCGAAATTATCCCGATGTACTTCGTCACGTCAACAAAGGGCTTGGGGGTGTCGAATCACATGGTCGAATTGAAATCGGTAATCACGTCATTGAAGGTTGGTTTACACCAGTTCTAGACGAAAACCGTCTCGTTGTTGGCGTCTCTGGCGTAGCCGTAGACATCACGCTTCGGCATGAACTTGAAAAACAACAAGCCATCATGATGAGTGAACTCGACCACCGAGTGAAAAATAATATTGTATCTGTTATGTCACTCGTTATGCTTTCTCGCCAGAATGCTGCATCGATTGATGAATTTGCAACTGCTCTCGACGGCAGACTCAACGCGCTTGCTATTGCTCATTCATCTCTTGCAAAAACTCACTGGAGTGGTGCAGAACTCGGCGAAATCCTTCGATTGACTCTCCAACCCTATATGGACGGGCAAAATAACCGTATTCAGATTCATGGAGATGAACTTCAATTGCCCGGAACTTACGCTCGCCCAATGTGCATGGTGATTCATGAACTTGCAACGAACGCAATGAAGTACGGTTCATTGTCTTGTGAAGAAGGAACGGTCATTATTGCATATGATGCACGCGACTCACTGCTCTGCAGGTTCTCTTGGACAGAACGAGGGGGTCCCGTTATTGAGGGTGACATCATTGAAAGTACTGGAACTTCACTTCTTGAAGGGCTCGTCTCGCATGAACTTCATGGCACGATTGTGCGAACATATGAACAGGACGGGTTTCAGTGTGAAATCAAAATACCAGTTCAAGTTGAGTAGATAGAGGGCTGATACAATACCCAAATGGGAACAAGAGAATGTCCAGAGAAATGTAATGTCCTGCTTATTGGCTCAGGTGGTAGAGAACACGCCCTTGCGTGGAAGATGTCGCAATCTGAGCGTCTAGGAAAACTTTACGCGACCGATTGTTCCAATGGCGGTATTGCAAAACTTGCAGAACCTTGCAATGAAGCGTGGGGTGCCAATCGAGCTTTTTTCCTTCGTCGATGGTGTGACCAGCACAGTATAGACCTCGTTGTCGTTGGTCCAGAAGTGCCACTTGCTGAAGGTATTGTTGACGAGTTATCAACCGATACTCGTCTTGTGTTTGGACCATGTAAAGAAGCTGCGCAAGTTGAGTCGGATAAATCATTCGCTAAAGAACTGATGCGGCAAGCATCTATTCCGACCGCTGACGCTCGTTCATTTTCTGATATTGAATCTGCAAAGCGTTACGTTCTACGCGGACTCGACAGAGAGTTTGAATCAGAACGCAAGGAAGAGTTAGCCGCTGAAATCAACAAGTTCATGGATGAAGTCCAAACAGAAACTGCAGGCGGTACGGAAGTGTTTTCGACTGAACTGCAGTCAATTCTTAGCCAACGCGAAGAGCCGTGTGTCGTGAAAGCATCGGGGCTTGCTGCAGGCAAAGGCGTGATTCTTTGCCGAACGATTGGCGAGACGCTTGAAGCCATTGAGCTTATCATGCAAGACAAAGCATTCGGTGACGCGGGGAATACACTACTCATCGAAGAAATGATGACCGGGCAAGAAGTAAGTGTGCTCGCGCTTGTGGATGGTGAAACTATCTGGGTGCTTGACCTTTGCCAAGACCACAAACAAGTCGGTGAGGGCGATGTGGGGCCAAACACTGGTGGCATGGGTGCATTCTGCCCAGCACCACTCCTAGATGAAGAGATGATGGGATATGTTGAAAAAGAGATTTTGGTTCCAACAATTGATGCCATGCGCCGAAATGGTGTGACGTATCGAGGCGTTCTTTACGCAGGACTCATGCTGACGCCAGCAGGCCCCAAAGTGTTGGAATTCAATTGCCGCTTTGGAGACCCAGAAACGCAACCACTCATGGCTCGGCTTGAAGGAGACTTAGTCGATATTTTGTGGCGTACTGCTGCAGGAACGCTTGATGGCGCATCCATTTCGTTCAATGATGTTACAGCCTGTTGTGTTGTGATGTGTAGCGAAGGTTATCCCTGTTCTTATACAAAAGGAAAATCGATTTCAGGCATCGAAACAGTTGAGAATGACAATCTCATCGTTTTCCATGCAGGAACAAAAGTCACAGATGATGGCATTATGACTGCTGGTGGTCGTGTTCTTGGGGTAACAGCAATCGCGAACTCTCTAGAAGAAGCAAAAAAACAAGCGACTGATGCGTGCTCATCGATTCAATTCGAAGGTGCGTTTTGGCGTAAGGATATTGGGAGTAGACTTCAGCCAGAAGTCACTTAACTGAGAAGTTATTGGGTCTTTTGCTTTAACGCAGTGATTTCATCTCTGAGCATCGCGGCTTTTTCAAACTCAAGTTGGTCTGCAGCATCGAGCATATCGTTCTCAAGTTGCTCGATGCGTTCATCAATATCAAAATCTTCATTTGTGCCATCTGCATGAAACGCTTCGCGTGCAAGTTTACGAGCGGCAAGTTCACTTTCAATGCCTTTCCGAATGGCTTTCTTAATGGATGTAGGCGTGATGTTGTTTGCTTTGTTGTACTCAATTTGAATTGTTCTTCTTCGGTTAGTTTCATCGATTGCTGTTTGCATATTTTTAGTGACTTCATCGCCATACAGAATGACTGATGCATCGACGTTCCTAGCAGCGCGGCCAATGGTTTGAATTAGACTTGTGACACTTCTTAAGAATCCTGATTTGTCTGCGTCAAGGATGCAAACAAGAGAGACTTCTGGCAAATCCAGCCCTTCTCTCAGCAGATTGACACCGATTAGCACATCGAACAGACCCTCGCGAAGTTCACGCAAGATTTCAATCCGATCAAGAGTATCGATGTCACTGTGAAGATATTTACATCTGAGTGTCGTTTTATCTAGGTAACTTGAGAGTTCCTCAGCTATTCGTTTGGTAAGCACAGTCACGAGAACGCGTTGTCCTTGCTTGGCGCGCTTTTTTGCTTCTTCGATGAGATCTACCACCTGATTTTCTGCCGGTCTTACATTGATGATTGGGTCAAGAAGTCCAGTTGGACGAATCACTTGCTGAGCAACTTCGCCTTCTGATTGCGTTAACTCAAACTCAGAAGGCGTCGCTGAAACATAGATCGTTTGTGGGACGAGTTCATTAAACTCGTCAAACTGAAGTGGTCGGTTATCAAGCGCACTTGGAAGACGAAAGCCATGCTCGACGAGTGTTCTTTTTCTCGCTTGGTCACCATTAAACATTGCACGAATCTGCGGCACAGTGACGTGTGATTCATCTATGAACATAAGCCAGTCGTTTGGGTCTCGATTTGGAATATGTCTGAAGTAATCAAGCAAGCAGAATGGTCTTGAACCCTTTGGCCTATCTTCTAAGTGCCTCGCGTAGTTTTCGATGCCGTTGCAATACCCAACCTCTTCAATCATTTCAAGGTCGTACTGCGTGCGTGCCATGATTCGCTGCGCTTCAAGCAGTTTGCCTTCATCCTTTAGCGCGTTGAATCGTTCCATTAACTCTGAACGGATCGCTTTTGTTGCTCGTTTCAAACCTTCTTGCGGCATGACGTAATGAACAGCAGGAAAGA
>JAYZCQ010000108.1:0-7932 GCA_036338245.1 Planctomycetota bacterium | reverse complement strand
TCACCATTGGTATGGTGATTGCCAAGACGAGCAACACGCCAGCGGTAAGCAAAACCAGAATGCTTGTGATTACGGGCACTCTGCCCATTGGAAACTTGGGGTGATTTGACAAGTAAGAAATTAGCGGTTCAAAAAGATAAGCTAACAGGAGTGCAACGAGAAGCGGAATCGTAATATCTCGCATTGCGTAGCCAAGCCAAATCAGAAAAAAAAGCGCTGCTACACAAAACAAATCTCGAACCCATTGAATTTGCCACAAGTGCAACTTCATAAGGTCGTGTTTTTGATTGTCGCCTGAGTTACCCTCACTCATTTGAACACTCTAAAGGTTAGAGCCAATGGTGCAAGTAAGTTCATTGTTGTGAAACGTTTCATCAAAACTAAATACATTTCTGAAATCATCTTCACAATCTTGAGGACTCGTTCGGAGCAATTCACAGTCGACCATATGAAACACAATCGTCCCAAAATCATCTGTTTTGTGAATGCCCCAATGTTTCAATACAAGGTGAGCAAGATAGCCATATTGCTCGATGGCGTAATCTCTAAGCCCCATACAAAGCTGTTGGCCCGTGACGTGACGATCAAACTCATCAAGTTCGTAAGCACTTTCAGCGCCTTTAAAAATCGCTGATGTATATGCAAGTCCTTCTTGAACAAACGCAAAGGCTTCTTGTGAGTAAGGAGTGTCTGTTGCAACAGAGCTCCAATCAATTGGCATCATGACATGGCTCATGGGTGTGTCATCATATCGGCGTGACAGCCTGTTGTGCGACAATAACTGTGATTTAAGGGGTAAAAATGAGGGTGTTACGCTTTTTAGAGCATAACTGGCGTTGGCATCTCGCAACTAGTTAGTACAGCCTCAATGCCAAGTTTTTCTGCATTTCTAAATTGAATCAACCCAGCAATTTCACCTTTAGATAACTGGTAGCGTGATTCTTCTAATCCAAGAGCACGTGCGCCATTCACTGTTGCCATTTGCAATAGTGTTGTTGGATCTGAACCTTGTTTGTAAAGAAAACGCATGTCATCCAGCACAGTGAGTCTGTTTGGCGTATCTAAACACAAGATTGAATCTGTACCAAGCGCGACGTTAACGCCCTGTTCTTGCAATGATTTACATGGATGATTTTCATGACCGAAAAAAGCACTCGCTCTTGGACAATACACGACAGAAGCCCCTGCTACGCGTAAAAGTTCATAGTGGTGCTCTTCAATATACTGACAATGCGCCGCTAAAAAAGGACGTGTTGCAATATCGCAAATTGCATCCACAGGATGCACCCGTGCATGTCCGATGTCTTCATCCCAAACACCTATTGACTTCGCAAACTCGACAATTACACCAGTCCTATCTTTAAGGCATTCAACTTCATCCAGCGTTTCAGCAAGGTGAGTTGCAAGCGGGCGTTTTGAACAAAACGCCGCTTCATACACGCTTCTTGAACAGGAGTACGGCGCATGGGGCTGAATCCCACAATCTTCTGGCAAGTCTTTGAGCAATTCAATTGCGGGCGAGCTTCGCTCCCCAGTTCCGATGAGTTCTAGGAAGGACACGCCTAGCAAATCTGAACTTTGAAACGCATACATCGCCTCGGCCGTTCCTGCGATGTCGCCTACAGTAAAACAGCCGCCATCTTTTGAGAGTTGAACACCACGCATAACAGCACTTTGCACATCTTCTTGCGATTGATTCCTTCTAATCGGCGCAACGACTTCCTTTACCCAAGGCATGAATTCCATCTCGTTACAACTTGTAGATTCGACTGTTAAATCCAAATGCGTGTGTGCGTTCACAAGACTGGGCATGACAGTCCCGTGAATTTGGGTAATTTGGACTTCTTCAATTGTTCCAATTGATTGAGGTGAACCAACTTGAATGATGGTTTGACCTTCCAAGAGCAGTGCGCCGGGTGATTCCTTAAACCCTGTGCCATCTACCAAACAATCAATATGTAACAGATTTCTTCGCATTCTCAGTACAAAATAGCCCTTCGCTAGTGTTTTGAATTGCTACACTGTACACGAAGTCGGGATGGATCCCGAGAAAGAGCGCCAATAGAGGAGGATCCTAACATGCGCAAATCATTTTTATTTACGACCGGAATCATTACACTTGTCGGAATGACAACTGTTGGCTGTGTACGTCACGAACGTTACGACACTGCACGAACTGCAACACTTTCACTCCAAGAACAACTTGTTGCTGCACAGACTGATCGTGACAGTGCAACGAGCGCACTTTCTGTAAAAGAACGACAACTCGCTCAAGCTGAAGCTAATTTGTCTGCATTGCAAGATCAATACAACTTACTTTCAAATGAGTTAAACAATATTGATACAGCAAACAATGACTTGCTTGATACTGTCACAAGCATCAAGTTTGGCCCGCTGCCAATCGATGTTCAACAGAAACTTGCAGCACTCGCTGCGAGTTACCCCGATGACATGTGGTTTGATGCTGAAACTGGCATGATTCGCTTTGGAAGTGATTTCACGTTCTCAAGCGGTCGTGCTGCACTCAAAACAGATGCAACTGAAGTCATTGGCAGAGTTGCAACGATTCTTAACTCCGATGCAGCGGCAAACTTTGAAATAGTTGTCGTTGGTCACACTGATAACATTCAACCAAAATCTTCTGCTCAACGTTTCCCAACAAACTGGGAACTCTCGACTGCTCGTTCAGTCAGCGTTGCGAAAGCGCTCAATGCAAATGGCGTTGATCCTTCCCGCTTTGAAATCGCAGGTTTTGGCGAATACCGCCCACTCGTTCCAAACATCGATGGTGGAACAAAAGAGAATAGACGAGTTGAAATTTACTTGCGTCCTATGAATACGACGTTCACTTGGGAAACTGAAGAGACTACAACAACAGAAACTGTTGGCGTAGACCCTATTGAAGAACCAATGAAGTAAAGTATTGCTGCAATGTTGTGGCATTCAACTCATAAACGCTCAATACATTACCGCCTCCTCACTTGGGGGCGGTATGTATTTTTATTTGGGGCAATACTTTTTTCTTGTATTGGAGCATCGCAGCAGTCTGCAAGTGACATCCCACCCGCTTACCCTCTTGAGCGAGATCAAGGTCGAATCTACACGGTCACCAACACTGTTTCCGTTCCATGGAATCAGTTGACACCACCAACAAGGGGCACTTCGACGCCAATTGCTTACCCTGTTATTCCTTTTAGCAACTGGAACCAAACAGACTTAGAAGATGTCTTTGTGAGACTCATCAATGGCACGCACATCCAATCCAACCAACAAGGTTGGTCGATGGCAAAGCCTTCCGCCATTCCGAATCAATGGAAATTCAATATTCCAACCCCAAAAGAGATTAATGGCGGTCTAGTCTTTACCGTTCGCCAAACGGTTCTCGCGTTCTCAAGCAAGTTAGATGAATCAGCTGCACTTCAAATAGATTGGTTTAGAAATTGGAGGGAAGACATTGCCACTTTTCTAGAACCATCCGATTTCATTGATTCTGACCATGAACGATTTAAAGCTGGTCTGCAAGAAGCACTAGATCCCAGCAAAATCAGGCTGAGTCCTCACGCTACTGCTAAAACAGTCATCCGTTACTGCATTCAAAACATTCAATCAGATGGTCAATACGCCTCTTCTTTTTCAAGTACAGTCAGAGGTCTCAAAGTTAACGGCGCACTTGCTGCTGCAACAACAGGCAAGGGTTCAGAGTGTGATGTCGTCTGTGCATGCATTGCAATGCTCAGGAGTGCGGGCATTCCTGCCCGCCCTGTCATTGGCGTCACGATCGCGGATACTGTTGGCACATCTGAAGTTCCGCCACAACTCATGGTTTGGGGTGAGTATGCACTACCAAACGCTGGATGGGTTCCATTTAACACTAAGCGAATGCGTGGAACTGTCAACAACCTTCCACTCACTGAGCAGTGGCAAGGTCTTGGCACATTGCAGTGGCTCAATAGACGCGTGCCAATTGCCTACGAGTTTGTCGTAAATGGTGTCAAGAATGCATATGACGCAATCGGCCCTTGGAGTTGGGTTTCAATTTATCGGGACAGACCACTTCCAGTACCAGCATCATTGAAGGCAGTACCTTACTACGAGAGTCCTACAAAAGACGTGTATGTCATGATTGAGTATCAACCATCTCAACAAACATATGAAATGACGTTTGTTGGCTCCCCTGGCAAAACGCAATGATTGACGAACTCCCCAGCGAAGAAGACATTCAAAGGTTTTCAGATGAAACAGGTTACTGCCCACACTGCTGCGAGGAAATCTACGACGACTCAGATTGGTGCCCACATTGCGACAACCCGTTACACGATAAAGGGACTGGTCACAGGCATCCACTAAGTAATTTTATGACCAAAAAACTAGGTGTCATTCTCCTCGTCATTTTACTACTTGCATTTCTATGGGCTCCGCTAAAACTGTTTCTTGGCGGATAATCAGCATAACCCGCAAACTACGTCCGAAATGAAAGGCGTTTTTGATGTGTTTGCCAACAAATTACAGTTCATACTAGACTTCTGAGTATTCTCATGCATCATTGAGAAAAGCAGGAAGAACAGAACTCCTCCCGCATTCAAAAGAGAGAAATGAGAGTGAAGAAATGAATGAGCGTAACATTGAAGAGAGAATGTGCAGATTGATTGAACAACTACACGCACTTCCACAAGAACATCGAATACCAATTGAAAAAGCTTGCGAACATAACTTTGCACAGCAATCAAAGATTGAAGATTCAGTAGCAAAACTTCAAGACTCACTTGATTATTTGCGATTGAGTGTGAAGTATATGATTTTCGATTTAGAAGCAACTCGCAGAGAAAACGTGTATCTCAGAAAACTCGTTGAACAAATTCGCCGCGACAGCACAAGGCGTCGAGACGGTGAAGACGAAGGGTTTTTCGGGAGTGAAGGTTCTGACTAAACCTTACACTTTGTGAGTGCTTTACGAGCACCTTGAGGCACCGACTCAACAACATCTTTTAGCGACTTTCGATCGTTACTCAATTCTTTAACGAGTTTGCATAAATGCACATCTCTGTCATTAGCAAACTGTTTAAAGAACACTTCAAGTTCAGTGCGGTTAAACCGGGTCAATGGATCGTCCATGCCAGTTTGCGCCATCGCCCACTCCATTAGACCGCGACCACTAAGATCAAACTTATACAAATCAAGCGTACGCTTGATGCGATGTTCAATCGTGTTAAATGCGTCACGGCATTGGAGCGGGATTGCAAGCATGATGTCCATGATTTTTTGCTCGACTGCCTCGGTAAGACCAGACTGCTCTAATGATTCAACTTCAGCTATTGCGGGCTTCGCGTGTCCATCACCTGGTAATGAGAATTCACGTTTCATGACTTCAAGTGGAAGCGATGTGCCTGCGAACGTTTTTAGTCCTGCACTTTTAAAGCGGACAGCAATTCGAACAGCTGGCACGCCATTAATGGCGGTCTGCTCAACTTTTGTCACCGCACCACTACCCCACTCAGGGTGTTTTGGATGACGAACAGTGTCGCCGAATGAAATTGCACATTGATTGTTCAAATAATCACTCCAGTAAATGGATAAAAGAGATCGTACGAAAGTACAAATTATAAAGTTGTAGCGTTAAAGGACCTTTATTAGAGGCGCTTTTTGGGAATCATCCCACTCGATAAATTATACCACAATCATTGGCAAAACCAAACGCTAAATAAAGGTGCAAATGCCTCAAATGACGCCTTGGTCAAGCATCGCATTTGCGACTTTCATAAATCCTGCAATGTTAGCACCGTCGTTGTAGTTGCCAACACAATCAAACTCTTCTGAAGCTTCAACACATTGAACGTGGATCGTTTTCATAATCGCTTGTAACTTTGCATCGACTTCTTCACGAGTCCAGAATAATCGACCACACGCCTGTGACATTTCAAGACCCGAAACTGCCACACCGCCAGCATTTGCCGCTTTAGCAGGACCATACAAGATTCCCTTGTCAACAAAAACTTCTTGCGCTTCAGGCGTGCTGGGCATATTTGCACCTTCACTCACAAGTGTGATTCCGCCATTCAACAAGTTCTTAGCATCTTCTTCAATGATTTCATTTTGAGTTGCGGAAGGGAAAGCGCAATCTGCTTCAATCGACCACATTGGATTTGATGGGATTGAATAATCACGCTGGTGATAAGTAGCAGTTTTATACGCTTCAGCGTACTCACTGATTCTACCACGTTTGTTGTTTTTCAAATCCATTACGAACTCTAGCTTCTCATCGCAAATGCCTTCGGGGTCATGGATGAATCCTCCACTGTCTGACATTGTTAGGACCTTGCCGCCAAGTTGATTAATCTTTTCAGTTGTAAACTGAGCGACGTTGCCTGAACCTGAGACAAGACACGTCTTGCCATCCATCGATTCATTGCGTGTGCTCAACATCTCTTCTGCAAAATACACTGAGCCATAACCTGTCGCCTCAGGCCTAATCTTTGAACCGCCCCAGTTAGTGTCTCGCCCTGTCATCACGCCGACAAACTCGTTCTTGAGTCTTTTGTATTGACCAAACAAATAACCAATCTCGCGACCACCTACACCGATGTCACCTGCTGGAATGTCTGTGTTATGCCCAATATGCCTAAAAAGTTCAGACATAAATGATTGACAGAAACGCATGACTTCGCCGTCGCTCTTCCCTTTAGGGTCAAAGTCGGCTCCACCTTTTCCGCCCCCCATTGGAAGTGTCGTCAAACTGTTCTTAAATATTTGTTCGAATCCTAGAAACTTTAAAATGCTTAAATCAACTGATGGATGAAATCTCAACCCCCCCTTGTATGGACCAATGGCGCTGTTAAACTCGACTCGACATCCCTTGTTTACTTGGACGTTTCCGTTGTCATCAACCCACGGCACACGAAACTGAATGATGCGTTCTGGTTCAACAAGTCGTCCAAGAATATTCGTTTCAATATATTCGGGCTTCTTTTGCAACACTGGACCTAGTGATACAACTACCTCTTGCACCGCTTGGATGAACTCGGGTTGGTGCGGGTTACGCTTACTCAAGTCATTCATGAAGTCATCGAGGAACGGGCACGATTTATCGACTCTTGTAGTTGGCATTCAGATACATCCTTTATTCAATGGGAATAAGTAAAAGATGGTAACCTGCTCACAATCAAAATGGAACACCCCAATCAAGATAATCCTGTTCCCCCAGATCTTCTGAAATTGAGGACAAGAATTGATGGAATCGACCATCAGATTCTTGACCTCCTCGTCAAGCGAAATGAGGTCATCAAGGAGGTTGCTTTCGTCAAACAACAGACCGGATTTGAGATTCGCGACTTCACACGCGAGCGAGCACTACTTGCAAATCGCGGTAAAATCGCAGAAACAGGCGGCCTACGGCGAGAGGTCATCGAAAGTCTCTTTAGAGTCATTCTCTGGGCAAGTCGAGACAAACAAGCATCACTTAATGCTGCTCTGCCAACAATCGTAGATGTTAAAACAGTCGGTATCATTGGCGGTTTGGGTGGCATCGGTTCATTACTGAAAACGATGTTTGAAGAAGTTGGCCACACAGTCCTTGTTGCAGATATTGGGACTGAATTATCAAACATAGATGTTGCATCGCAATCTGATGTTGTCGTTATTGCAGTCCCAATTGAGGTCACCATTGACGTGATCGATGAGATTGGTAAGCACTGCAGAGAAGACTCGCTCCTAATTGACGTGACATCAACTAAGACAAAGCCCGTTGCAGCAATGTGCAATCAATCAACGTGCAGCGTTGTTGGCACACACCCACTCTTTGGACCAAGCGTCCACTCCCTCCAGGGTCAACGGATTGCTCTCGTCCCTGAACGAGTTACCGATGAGTGGCTTACTTGGCTTGAACAACTGCTGAGCGCTAGAGGACTTTCAATCATCCTCACAACCTCAAAAGAACAT
>JAYZCQ010000107.1:0-8172 GCA_036338245.1 Planctomycetota bacterium | reverse complement strand
GCATTCACCCCGAACTCAAAGCAACTTCACTTGCTATGCCAGATGGGCGGATGGACACTTTGCGAAAAGCTGGATTTGGCGCCGCTTGCATTATTCCTGACGCTGGTATTGCATCAGGTAGTTCTGCTTGCATTCCACTTGATGAATCACCGGAACATCGAGGTGCGTATGTCAGTTCGGGACCAATGACACTCCGTTTTGATTATGGAGGCTCTTGGGGAAGCGCTTCTTACCCCGGCGCGCTTTGCGGTTCTGTCGCGCTGATGCGGCAAACTCTTTATGACGCTGTTTGGCATGCTCATAATGTTGAAGTTGCAAATCAAGGATTCGCAGTTCCACCGATGCCAAGTCTTGCATTTACTGCACTCAGAGATGTCGTCGAGGGCAATCAAAATGTGTTGTTCGACTTAAACCATGAGTCTGATGTGTATAGGGCACGAGATTTATCGGAGGAGTTTGGGTTTGATTACGCATTACTTGGTTGCGGCGAAGAGTATCGACGCACTAAAGAGATTGCGAAATTAGGAAAATCCATCGTTGTCCCAGTCGATTTTCCAAAGCGCCCTGATGTTTCAACACCCGACAAGATTGATAACTTGAGTTTGAGAACCCTCCTTGACTGGGAACAAGCTCCGACTAATCCGAAACGATTAATGAATGAAGGCATACCAGTAGCAATCACGATGGACGGATGCAATAACGGAAAAACATTTCTTAAAAATATTCAGAAATCAATCGAAAAAGGACTTACTGAAGAGGAAGCACTTGCTGCATTAACTGTAGTACCAGCATCACTCCTTGGAATGGAAGGACGACTCGGCACAATCACTGAAGGGTCATTTGCAAATCTTCAACTGATTGAAGGTGATATTCTTGACCCTGACAGAACATTGCGTGACATGTGGATTAATGGCAATCGCCATAGACTAGATAGAGACAGAGTTCCAACCGGAGCAAGTTCTTATGTGCTCCACATTGGTGAAGATCGAATCGAAGCAAACATCGACCAAGAAAAAGAACGGTTCTCACTTGCAGACCAAGATGAAAAACGTATCTCACTACGCAATACAGAAATCAACCGAGATGGTGTCACCGCCACGATGGATGCGACATCCATTGGTAAAAATGGCTGGGGATCATTGATTCTCGTTGTCGTCGGCGATCATTTATCCGGTTCACTGACATTCGCAAACGGAGAACGAATCGTAGTCCATGGTGAACCAAGCGATGAATACCATGAAGAACAAACCGGAACTAAGTACACAGGCAAGTTAGATGTTGGTCCTACGAAGTTAGATATATCAATCGTACTTCCTGAAAACGAAGATGGCATTGCTGTTTTTTCAGTGGGTTCTAATGATAAAACAATCAATGAGTATTCATTCGATGATTACTCTGGAAAGTTTATTGGCTGGATTGAAAGCAGGGACGGCTCACGAAGAGATTTAGACGCCACTTTAGACGGCGATGAACTCCATGGAACGCTCACTGGTGGACCGACTGATTCAACGCTTCACCTTCTTTTGGGAGACGAACCACCTGAAGAACTTGAAGATGAACAGTTTGTTATCAAGCCACTACCTGTTCCATTTGGCTCATACGGTAAATTTGCCCCTCCATCAAAAGAAGATATTAGATTTGAACATGCCATAGTCTGGACGTGTGCTGAAGATGGAATCATCGAAGATGGTTGCCTTATCGTTCGGGATGGAAAAATCGAATTCGTCGGTCCAATGTCAGAAGCACCGCCTATACGTTTTGGGGAGAATGTCTTTGTAGCAAAAGGCCTTCAGCTCACACCTGGTCTAATCGACTGTCACAGTCACACAGGATTGCGTGGAGGAGTCAATGAATGGACACAAGCCAACACTGCAGAAGTTCGCATGGAAGATGTCATTGACCCTGACGATATCGATTGGTACAGGCAACTTGCTGGCGGATTAACTTCTGCAAACCAACTTCACGGTTCTGCTAATCCAATTGGGGGTCAAAACAGCGTCGTTTCAATACGCTGGGGTGATGAGTCTGACGCGATGCATTTCCCGCAAGCAAAATCTGGAATCAAATTTGCGCTTGGCGAAAATGTAAAACGAAGTTCAGGACGTTATCCAGACACGCGTATGGGTGTCGAAGCATTTATCAGAGACGCATTCCTTGCAGCCCAAGACTATGAAGATGATTGGGATGAGTGGAATAACACGCCTGAGTACACACAGCACAGAACTGTGATGCCGCGAAAAGATTTAGAACTAGACACGCTGGTCGAGATTCTAAATAGAGACAGACTTATTCATTGTCATAGTTATAGACAGGATGAAATTTTGATGCTGCTCAGGCTTGCAGAAGAATTAGGTTTCACAATAGGAACACTTCAACATGTTCTTGAGGGATATAAAGTCGCAGAGATTATTGCTGACCATGGCGCGGGGGCAAGTTGCTTCAGCGACTGGTGGGCGTACAAAGAAGAAGTAATGGACGCGATTCCCCACAACGGCGCAATCATGCATGACGTCGGTGCAGTTGTTTCGTTCAACAGCGATTCAAATGACCAAGCAAGACGAATGAATACGGAAGCCGCAAAAGGTGTTCGCTGGGGAGGCCTAAGCCCAGAAGATGCGCTGAATCTTGTCACTATCAATCCAGCAATACAGCTTCACATTGACCACGATGTCGGGTCTCTAGAACGAGGTAAGCAAGCAGACATCGCTGTTTGGAATGGAGACCCACTTGCAACAACTTCGGTTTGTTTGCAAACATGGATTGAAGGCGCGCGTTATTTCGATTTAGAGCAAGATGAATTGTTGCGAATGGATGCACTCGATGAGCGAACAAGGCTCATAGAACTTGCACTTGCAGCTGCTTATGGCGATCTTGCACCACCTGAACAAGCTGCAGCACCAGTAGAGATAACTGAGGAGGAATACTCATGCCAGCACCACTAATTGCTCTTATTGTTTCACTGTGTGCGACATCTATTTGTTGTGCTCAGTCAAGACAAGTCCCTGCACCGAAACAATCAATACCTATCGCAATTCACAGCGCAACCGTTCACACACTCGCTGGTGAAAAGATAGAAGATGGCTACGTCATTATCACTGACGGTGTTATTCAACGTGTTGGTCATGGCTTTCCTCCAATTGCTGACGATGTTCACTTTGTCGATGCAGAAGGACAACACCTTTACCCAGGGCTTGTATCAATAGGCACGCAACTTGGATTGCTTGAAACAGGAGCAACAGACGTTACACATGACCATAATGAACTCGGGTCAATGACACCAGAAGTGAAAGCAGTCATAGCTGTTAATCCAGACAGTGATCATTTACCGGTGACAAGAGATACAGGCATTCTGACTGCAATTATCTTTCCAAGCGGCGGCAGAGTTCCTGGTCGTTCATCTGCAATCCGCTTAGATGGTTGGACAAATGAAGACCTTACGATTTTAGATGACGCCGGTCTTGTGATTGATTGGCCAAACAATGTCAGAAGAAGTTCTCGCGGAGGACCCTTTGGTTCCGGCGAATCAGCTGAAGACTCTTCTACAGATGAACTTGATGATTTGATTGAACAAGCGAGAGATTGGAAGCAGGCATACGATGCAGGCGAGCGAGATTTTGATCTTGCGATGAACGCAATGCAAAAAGTACTTAATGGCGAAGTTCCTGCGTACATCAAAGCGCAAACAATTCAACAGATTAATACGTCTGTTGCTTGGGCAAAAAGACATGATCTAAAGCCAATCATAGTTGGCGGCGCAAACGCTCCTGAATGCGCGGAACTTCTCATCAATGAAAATGTTCCGGTTGTTTGCAACGGCATCATGGCACTTCCAAGCAGACGCGATTTACCCTTCGACCAACAATTCACGTTACCAAAAAGATTGCATGATTCGGGCATTACCTTCTGTATTGCAACTGGCGCAAGCGGTGCCCACGAACGGCGCCTTCCGTTTCACGCTGGGAAAGCTGTTGCGTATGGATTGGATGAAGATATAGCGATTGAATCAATCACTAAACACGCCGCTAGCATTTGCGGCTTAGGCGAATCACATGGAACCATTGAACAAGGTAAATCAGCGACACTAATTCTTACTGATGGTTCACCCATTGACATCAGGACGAACGTCAATAGAGCTTGGATAGATGGACGAGAAATCTCTCTTGAAAGTAGACACACTGAACTCAACGACAAGTACAGAGAAAAATACAACCAACTCGGTCGTTAAAACGAGTTTAAGTCAAGCAGCTTGTACTGAATCCCAATTCCAGTATCTTCTGCCGTCCAAACGACGAGTAGTTTACTTCCGATGACTGCGATTTGAGGAAACCCTTCTTGTCTTGAAGATGCGACTTTTTCCGTGTTACTTATTCGTTGCGCGCTGCCTCTTACGCAGGAGTGCTAGATTCCAATCAGCAATCGCGTCTTCATTCTGAGCATCAACTGCAGCACTATGCAAGATGAAATTTGCGATGCCCGTTCGCCTCGCTAAATCAACTTTCTTTGAAGGCACAAAAGGATTCCTTGGATTCGATGCACTATTGTTATATGTCCAACTTGATGTAATAAACGACTGCGCTGGAAGCCTAAATGATTTAACAAAAAAGGTAGTTTCACCATAATGAGGATCCCATCTAGGAATATCTAACAATACTTCTTCTTTGCCATCCGGCAAAATTACACTTAACCGCATTGATTCACATTCCGCTCCAGCTCTTGGCGTAACTCCAACAATGTCAACTGCATGTTGCAGTTGAATCGATTCACCTTCAGTTACATTTGTTGCCTCAGGATCTAGAACAACTCGGCGAATCATCGTAACGATTGGCAATAACTTTCTCGCATCAGTATCAGTCGTTTCCCATAAAGAAACCGAACTCGTGAGACGTTCTTCCTTACCTCGCGGCCTGTAGTGTGTTTCTGCAACAAGGTCAGCATTTGGAGGAATTTCAAAGTAAAAGCCAGGAGGTACAAAAATGCCTCCTGCGCCGGGTCCAATTTTGCCATGTACTCCAGATGGAACCCAAGCGATATCCCCCATCATTTCATAGCCAGGCTCAATATCCCAACTATCAACATCTCTTCCTTGACCTGTACCATCAAAAACAAACCCAACCATCTGAACCGCTTGTGGTGCAGTAGTTTTGTATTGAATCTTATTTACTTTGAGAGGCTGCCTATTCTGAATTGGCAGGACAAATGTCCTTTTATCAAGTACGCCTTCATGCCAACGAATTCCACTTTCAGCTGGAATTATCCAAGATGAAATTGGATTGGTTTGGCTAAAAACCGCAGGGGGCTCTACTTCCTCAGGGCAGATTGCTATTTCTGGCCCCTCGCCTTTGAGCTTTCCTGATTTGACCCACTGCTTAAACAAATCAATCTGTTCCTCGGACATACTCCGTTCTCCTTGAAGCGGCGTTCCGTTGTTACTTGGAAGCCAAGGAGGCATGAGCTTTTCATCTATTAACTCAGCAATGAATGTAGCTCTGTTTGCGACACTTTCATACGTTAGAAGTTCAAATGGCCCAGCACCGTTACCATCGTGACATTCTGAACAATGTATGAACATTATGGGGTAAATGTCTTCATGCCAAGTGGGCTGACTTGGTTCTTGCAATAGACATAAAAGTAACTCAATCATGGTTCACTTCAATGAGGCAGCCAGTCGGTTTTCGATAACTCGGTGATATCGTCATCCCTTGTGCAGCAGCACGGATTGCATCTCTCGCATAATGTTCTGTTGCTCTGTCTCTACGATTGCCTGGGGATTCAAAAAGATTGTTTATTTTTCCCTGATATATGACTCGATAAGAAGAATGATCTTCATAGGCAAGCACCACAATTTCTGGTGTAACAGTGATGTCAAATTCTTTCACAAGAGCATATGTTTCGTCAACTTGAGAAACAGATTGAATTCCAAACTCTATTGTGTGAGTATTAACCTCATCTATTGTGCGAGATTTATATGGATGGATAAGCCAGAGCCTACCGTCAAGTTCATCGACCAGCATTTGCAATCTGTTAAACTCTGGGACGAGCGCGTTTGCAATTGGACAATCTATACTTGTAAACACTAAAACGACAACATTACAATGTCCGGTTTCTAAACTAAACAGTTGTTGAGATAACTTATGCTTACAGCCAATCAGTAGCATAAGCACACAAAGAAGAAAGGACTTCATTCTTTACCGCCTGTGTGGTGGTCTAGGTCTGCGATAAGTAGAATGTTCTCTTGGCCCTTGCTTATCTCGGGGTTGCGGGGCAAACTGACGTTCCGGCTGAGGTCTTTGCGGTGGAGCATCAGACCCAGTGAAACCATTACAGAATTGTTCCGCATATGCTTGGCATGCTGCATCCCAATTCGTGCAACAGTAGGCATAACCAGGAGCATTGTGCACACAATTACAAACAGGTGGTGGAATCATGTTCTCTGCGCATCCATCACAACCGCCACCAGGCCCCCCACCTCCTCCGCCACCACCACCAAAGTTACTCGTTTCAGGTTCAGCGCTATAACAGCCCATCACCCAAGGGAAGCCATTTGGATCTTCATCGTATGAGAGAGACGTGTGGTAGTGATATCCACGAAGTGCATCATAATGACCATGGCAATCATCTAATGGATTGATCGTGGACTCGTGAGCATAATCAGTTTCTGATTCCCAAGGTCCAAAGATTGGATATCCGTCAAACGCATACCCAACAATTTGGCTGTGTCCATTCGTTTTGACATCATCAAACGCTGGTGACCATTGGTGGTAGTGATACCGACCATCCGGTGATGGGTGACCGTTGTAATCATCAAAGCAAATAGTGCTTGGTGCATCAATACCGCCCGCATCGTATGGGTTGTAAAAGGGCACACCATTCACAGCGGCTGCAATTGGACCCGCTTGTGACATCAAATCTACTGAGGGATTATTGGTTGGTACAGGATGCATCGGAATTGAGTAAGTGATGTCAAGCATCGAAACATCGTTAGGGTTATAGCATCCAGTCGAACCATCAAAAGGTCCTGTTGGATGATTTGGAATACCGTTGTACGAAATTACAACGAGTTCGTTGACATAATTAAATTCAACAGTGGTGTTACCTTCAAATGGATGAATTGAATCACAATCTGCGCCCCACTCATCAATAATCATCAGAATATCGCTGATGCCTACAACTCCATCGCGGTTGCAATCTGCAATGCCATCATTGGTTCCCCAGCTATCTACGACTAGGAGGATGTCATTAACCCCAACCATACCGTCAGTTGTTACGTCTGTCGCACATCCAAGGCCGTACGGCATCGAAACTGCTGTTGTCACGCTAAACAAAACTAAAAAACCCCCTACTGCTATGTGATTCATGCCTATTTCCTTTTCAATCCACTCCCAACGTATCACAACATTTCCTTATTGCCTAATGAAAAATCGCCTTGACTAAGGATAAATAACGTTTATCAGTATGTTTTTGATTTTCTAACTAATCGGTTGTACGAACGGCATGAAGTGAATAATCGGACTTTATCTACGCATTGGAGTGATGTTCGCATGCGATTGCATCGACTGAAGAAGCATGAAATACACATCTCTTCTCTCAATCTGTTCGTTACTCACATTAAACACAGTTTCTTTTAGTCAGGATACAGTTATGACTGGCATGGGGGGCAACTCTTCCGGATTTGGAGGGGTTGACCTCGATGTTCCTGAAGAGGAACAACAAAATGACTGCCCTGTCAACAACGATGAAGGCAATCAAGATGATCCCATTGATTCATCTGAAAACGAAGAAGAATCTACCCCAGAAGGTAGCGACCAAGTAGTCGTTCCAAATCAAAATATTTCTGTATTCGACATAAGCAATTCATGGATCTCCTTGGCTCAATCAGAAAAAAGTTGGATATACACTTCTAAGACTAACGAAAGACTAAAACGCAATCCACGGACTCAGTGGGATAAACAAAAGCCAGATAGAAGACGATTCGTTGTTCGAGGCGGCTGCCCTAATGAAACTTCACAACGATCAGAAAATGGCCCGTCATTTGATGATCAATTCAGATATCCCCCAAGTTATGCTTGTGACTGCTGTTGTCACCTTTCAAGTGGTGACTCAACCGTATTAACATCTAACTCTGATGAATGGGACGATATCTATGATGACTCAACATCAAATGGCGGCCTTAAT
>JAYZCQ010000106.1:0-6514 GCA_036338245.1 Planctomycetota bacterium | reverse complement strand
TGCAACTGATGAAGAAGTAAAAATTGCTGCGAAGCACGCGCATGCACACGAATTCATTTGTGAACTCGATGGTGGTTACGATGCTCTGGTCTACGAGCAAGGAAAGTCGCTTAGTGGTGGGCAGCGTCAGCGAATTGCAATCGCGAGAGTATTGTTGCGAAATCCTTCAATCATGATTTTTGATGAAGCTACGAGTCAAATCGATGCTGAATCCGAAACATTCATTGCAGATACCCTTGAGAAGTACAGCGAGGGCAAGACAGTCTTTGTTATTGCTCACAGAATGTCAACGGTGCAAAATGCTGACAGAATTTTAGTTTTAGATGAAGGCAAACTTGTAGGTAATGGGAATCATCAAGAGTTGCTTGAATCTTGTGACGTTTACAGGCGGCTCACAGAAACACAGCTCATAACGGCCCTCCCAAATGCGTAGTTTGTTCTTTCTTCTGCTTTGTGTTTGTGCATCATGCGCTGAACAACAAAACAAACATGATAATGACGGGGTTCGAATCGTTTCAATGAGCCCAGGTATTACCCAAATACTTGTAGATTTAGATTTGGAGGAAAACATCGTTGGCCGTTCCCCATTTTGTAATGGCATTCATGAATCAGTGCCAGTTGTAGGCGATTACCACGATGTTGATTTCGAACGGTTACTTTCATTAAACCCAACTGTTGTATTGGTGCAAGAAACTCAAGCGTCAAAAAATGTTCATCTTAAAGAGTTGTCTGAAGACGATACATTTAGATTGCATTACTGGCCACTTGATTCAATCGATGACATCAAGCAGGTGTATAACAAAGCTTCTGATATTTTTACTGAATCGCCTAGAGAATTCATTTTGAATGTTGATCAGGCTCCTGCATCAGAACGCGTACTCATTGTTACTCAGGGTTCTGATGTTTCAGCTGGTCTGTGTTTTGGTTCAGACACATATTTAGATGATGTCATAAAAAGTATGGGATTAGAAAATGCGTTTGATCGTGAAGGTTGGGCGATGTTGTCGCTGGAAGATGTTGCAAAGTTAAATCCTGACCGAATTCTTGTTGTGTCGGATACGCCAATCAAGGAAGAATCCGTAAAAGGCATTCGTTCATTGAACATTCCGATGCTATTATTTGAACATGAGCACGTTCTCATTCCATCTAGTCAAGTGTCAAATGTGGCAAGGGCACTGCATGAACAATTGGTTTTAGTTCAATGAAAATTAAGTCAATCATTGCGTTCTCATTTTTAACACTTTTGCTCGCAGCGGCAGCAATTCTGCGTCTATTGATTACGCGAGACATTGATGGCACGATTTCGTACGCATTACCGGAAGAGCAGTTTTTGTTGTATCGAATTGTTCCCCTCGCAGTAGCCCTTATTGTCGGTGCGGGTTTAGGGGTCTCTGGGATGGGCTTGCAAGTACTCCTGAGAAACCCTCTTGCTTCGCCATGGATTCTTGGTTTATCAAGTGGCGCAGGTCTTGGCGTAATGGGCGTGATGTATGTTGAATATGCATATCCTGTTTCATTTGAAGGTAGCCACATGGTTGGTGCTATAGTTGGCGCCCTGTTTTCTTTGAGTTGTGTTTACTTGCTTTCAAGAAGACGAGGTGGCATCGATCCTATCTCAATGGTATTGGTTGGTGTCGTTGTATCAGTCATTTGCTCCGCTGGTATTATGGTGCTTCAGCACGCTGTGCCAATGGGGCTACGGGGAGCGTTTACAACGTGGCTTATGGGACGACTGCCTGAAGTAGAATCGGAGTTGCGTCTAGCTATCTTTGCAGGCATTGTGCTGACGGGCATTTGGTTAGTTGCGTGGTGGGGACCCACTCTTGATGCAGCATGCCTTTCAGATGATGAAGCAAAAAGCGTAGGTGTTGACTTAGCGAAAGTTCGCCGTAGATTGTTTTTGACTTCAAGCGTGCTTGCGTCAGTCGGCGTCATCCTTGCCGGGCCGATTGCATTTGTCGGATTGATTGCACCGCACGGTGCTCGGCTTCTCTTTGGAGGTTCACACAGACAACTTGCAATCACAACTGCGCTCGTTGGAGCGTTTTTATTAGTCGGAGCGGATGACATTCGTCAGTACATTGAATTAGGCACGGGTAGATTGCCAATTGGAATTGTGACAAGTGAGTTTGGCGGACTCGTCTTCTTGTTCTTGCTATTGAAAGGCAGGGGGCGAATATGAGATTACAGATAAACGATTTATTTGTTAGATATCGTTCACTCAAGGCAGTTGATCATGTACATGCGAATGTAGATGGCTCAAAAGTTGTCGCAGTGCTCGGTCCAAATGCTGCAGGCAAGTCGACTTTTCTTCGTTCGATTGCAGGTTTGCAGTCAGTAAACAAAGGGAAAATTCTGCTTGATGGCAACAACGTGACGAAGATGAGCGCGCGGAATAGGGCATCTAAAGTTACCTGGGTTCCACAAGTTTCAGAAGTTGCTGGAGCATTCACACTTAGGCGTGTCATTGAACTCGGTAGATACTCACTTGGCCCTTCAAAGGAACGCGTCGATGATGCGTTGAAACAAGTTGGCTTGTATGAACGCGCAAATGCCATGTGGCATGAAGCAAGTGCAGGCATGCGGCAACGCACGGCAATTGCTCGCGCATTAGCTCAGCGAACTCCTGGCGGATTGATGGTTCTTGATGAACCAACATCTGCTCTTGATTTGAAACACATTCGCGAGATGGGAAAATGCATGAGGCAGTGTGCTTCAGAAGGCGATATTGTTATTGTTTCCATGCACGACATTGGATTTGCTATGGACATTGCTGACGAAGTGCTTGTTTTGCAAGAGGGGCGTCTTGTTCTTGCTGGTGCTACTAAAGCGGTATTGACGCCGAGTTCACTTGCGAGCGTCTTTGGTGTTGATCTTGCATGGTCAACGGATGAAAGCGGCAACCGACACCTCGTCATGCTTTAGGGTCTGACCCTGGACCTGACATCGAACTTGAACCTAAGATTTGGGTATACTGACAAGCGATGAAAGGCATTTCAATCATTGTGATTCTGAGCATCGTTTGGTCAATAATCTCAGCGATTATTGAGAAACGGAAAGCAGCAGAGAAAAAAGCATCACTCAAGCAGCCAGAAACGCAGGTTTCTTTGAAAACCAATGAGGTTTTTAAGGCAGACCCAGCCCAAGTGAAGATTGAAAGATTGCGAAGGCGAAAACGAACTACAAGGCCGAACCCTGTTGTACAGAAACAAGTTACAGCACCGACCCCAAAGCTAGAATCAAAACCATTTCCCACGATACAACCAGTTCAACACGAATCCCTTATTGGGCGAATTAAGCCACTTCATCAAGAAGATTGTGACCTTAAGCCTGTAAAACAGAGAAAAAGCAGTTCCAAGCCCGCAAAACAACTTTCCGAGATGTTAAAAAGTCATAAAAACCTGAAAACGGCAATTGTACTTTCTGAAGTGCTTGGTAAGCCAATTGCAAATAGAGCATAAAAACCAATAAATCCGCAGTCATCGCGTAAGAAGTCCGCCCTTTCTCGTGATATCGCTATACTTCGCAGAAACAAAAGGGCTTTGTAGAGGACATGATAGATATAAGAAAACTAAAAGAACTCGTCAAACTTATGGTCGCAAATGACTTAGCTGAGATGGATTTACGTGATACTGACGAACAGGTCACGATTCGTAGACATGGTGAGACTTTTGTTACTGCTACGCCTGCTGCACCTGTTGCAACAGCACCTGCTGCACCTGCTGTACCTGCTGTAGCAACTCAAGAAGCAGAAGTAGAAGGTGAAGAAATCGTTAGCCCGATGGTTGGCACATTTTACTCATCACCAGATCCGGACTCACCAGCGTTTGTCAGTGTTGGCGATGAAGTTTCTGAAGACACAACTGTTTGCATCATGGAAGCGATGAAAATCTTTAATGAAATCAAAGCCCAAGTAAGTGGCAAAATAGTCAAAGTGCTTGTGAAGAGTGGCGATCCTGTTGAATTTGGTCAACCGCTCTTTATTGTTAGAACTTAATAAAGGGATTAGTCTCAATGTTCGGTCGCATCTTAATTGCCAATCGTGGTGAAATTGCACTTCGTATTATTCGAGCAGCGCGTGAACTTGGCGTACAAACAGTTTGTGTGTATTCCGAGGCAGATGCCGATGGTCCTTGGCTTGATTTAGCTGATGAGAAGATATGCATTGGCAAAGGTCCATCAGCGGAATCTTATCTGCGAATCGACCGAATCATTTCTGCCGCAGAAATGACTGACTCCGAAGCAATCCACCCAGGCTACGGGTTTTTATCAGAGAACGCGCACTTTGTAGAAGTCTGCAGAGATTGCGAAATCGAGTTTATTGGTCCAACGCCAGAGGCAATGGGGCGACTAGGCGATAAGATTAGTTGTAAGCGACTTGCAAAAAAAGCGGGTACACCAGTTTTCCCTGGCACTGATGGAGAGATTGAAGAACTTGATGAAGCCATTCAAGTTGCTAATGAAATCGGCTATCCAGTAATTGTGAAAGCATCTGCTGGAGGAGGAGGTCGAGGCATGCGAGTAGTTCATGATGTTGCCGAACTCAAAACTGCCGTAAGTTCAGCGCAGCAAGAAGCAATCGCATCTTTTGGTAATGGCGCTGTTTATCTTGAAAAATTCCTTGATAAGGCTCGTCATATTGAAGTCCAAGTCCTTGGCGACAAGCATGGCAATGCAGTCCATCTTTACAACCGCGACTGCACAAGCCAAAGGCGCCACCAAAAACTTATTGAAGAAGGGCCGGCACCAAACGTAGATGATGCGATTCGCGACCAAGTCTGTGAATCAGCAGCTGAACTTATTCGCAAAGCAAAATACAGCGGCGCAGCGACTGTTGAATTCCTTATGAATCAAGAACAAGAGTTCTTCATGCTAGAAGTGAACACTCGCGTTCAAGTTGAACATCCTGTTACAGAAATGTTCACTGGCGTTGACATTGTCAGGGAATCAATTAGAGTAGCTGCAGGGGAGCGACTTGCGTGGACTCAAGACCAAATTCAAATCAACGGTCACGCAATTGAGTGCCGACTAAACGCTGAAGACCCTGACATGAACTTCATGCCTCAGCCGGGCACGATTGATACTTGGCGAACTGCGGGTGGCCCTGGCGTTAGAACGGATAGTCATGTAATCGAGGGCTACCGAATTCCCCCTAACTATGACTCAATGATTGGCAAACTCATTGTTCATGGGCATGACCGTGCTGATGCAATTAGCCGAATGCGTGCAGCGCTCAGTGAAATGAAGATAGGTCCAATCAAGACGACGATTCCACTGCATCTTAGACTCCTCAATCATCAATCATTTGTCTCAGCTAATTTCGATATCAACTGGGTTGAAAGGCTACTTGACGGACAATAAGCTTAGCGGTTTCGTTGTTCAGCTTGATGATTGCACGTGCCAACTGTGTGGTCGCCTACACGAAGTTCTTTAATCCATTGTCCTTCAGTTACTTGGAATACAAGATAAAGTTTCTTGTCGCCGCTTGAACTTAAGATGTGTGTAGGAAGATCGGTTACGGCCCTAAACGGTGAACTCGGAGTGAGCGTAAGCATCATTCGTTTGCCATCGTCAATGTAGTAACCAATTGGTGCATACTTGTGACCAACTGTATCAATGAGGCTTATTGAAGCATCTTCTGAGATAACAGATAGCAAATCACTGAATGACGCGTTCGTGCCCTTGGAAACATTGACATGGACAATCGCAGTACCTGGATTTGGGCGAATGCCTTTGACAGCAAGTGCGTGTGAAACACCTTGCTGCGTCCACAGTGTTGTCAATTCGCCTTCAACAAGGTTATTGTCTTCATCAACTTCAATTGAACCGGGAATGCCGTTTGTAGAAATGCGTAGATTTCTGATTCGTGAAGTAACCTCAACAAGGTGTTGAATGTTTTTGCCCAGCGGATCTCTAGCAGCAAGAATTTCTTCATCAGAGAGTTCCTTGCCTCTGTAGACTTTGGCGGCGATTGGGTTAATTGGTGTTGATTCTAAAGTTGGTATATTGATTCGTGTCCCTTTAATCTGCACAAATTTAGGGTTGAAGTTTCTGTTCTTTGTGTCAAAGATAAACTTCAGTTGGGTCTCTTGTCTACCGGGAACGCTTGTTGCATAGTGAGATATGTCGTCAAATCTATAGAGTTGTTCACCACCATCCTTGATTTCTTGTTGCCAAGCAACTGGATGGTACACATCTGGTTTATCTGTGCCTTCAGCTTCACCGATGAGCCTTACTTGTGAGTTTGAAAGAATCAACTGTCCGCCAAAGTCTTTTGCGTGCGGGTGGAACGCAACTTGAATGACAAACAATCCATCATCACTATTCGCGATTGTCGAAACAGTTGCAGTCCCTGGTTTCATTGCAAGTTGACCTTTGCCACCTTCAAACGAATCTCTAACAAGCGTTGACATGACGTGAACGTCAGGGTAGTTGTGCATCAGGGGTTCGCCAGTGAAGTCCGGTCTAAATGCGCCAACGCTGATAAAGCTGAAGAAGTCTGATGTGAGTTTCG
>JAYZCQ010000105.1:0-5777 GCA_036338245.1 Planctomycetota bacterium | reverse complement strand
GTCAAAATGGAACACTCATCAATTTTGACATGGAGCAGTTCGAATACAAGGACTTAACCCTTGAACTCTTTATGCGTTGTTGTGATGAAATTGATTTCCCTGCAGGGCTTGCGATGCAAGCGTATTTGCGTAGTGGCGATGAAGATGCAAAGAGCATCATTGAATGGTCAAAACGAACCGGTCGCCAAGTGACTATTCGACTCGTGAAGGGCGCGTACTGGGACTATGAAACAATTCACGCAGAAGAAATGGGATGGCCTGTTCCAGTTTGGAGTAGAAAAGTAGACACCGATGCTTGCTTTGAGCGGATGGCTGCACAATTCATCGAATCAACTCCAAAAGACAAAAACGAAGGCGGAGTAAAACTTGCTCTCGGTTCTCATAACATTCGCTCAATTGCAACTGCACTTGCACTCCTTGAAAAAAGCGGTCTTCCGACTGCAGCACTTGAACTTCAAATGCTCAGAGGCATGGCTGATGAATTGAAAACAGCAGTCCTTGCTGAAGGACTCCGCTTAAGAGAATACGTACCTGTCGGAGAAATGATTCCGGGTATGGCGTATCTTGTGCGAAGGCTCCTTGAAAACACATCGAATGAATCGTGGCTCCGCTCAAGTTTCGTTGATGATGCAGATGCGTCAATCTTGCTTGCTTCGCCTCACATCAATCACGAAGAAGTTGATCCTGGTGTTGCCAGAATCACAGAAGCCCCAGAGAGACATAAACTATCTCCAGCAGTCGAAGGCGTTGGAGATGGTCGCCCATTCTTTACCGAACCATATCGCGACTTTGCAGATGCGACTCACCGCGAAAATTTCGCAAATGCAATTGCTGCATCTGAAGTTCCCTCAGTAAGTCGCATTGAAACAAAGGAAGAAGCAACTGCACTTGTAGATGTTGCAGAAAAGGCATTCACCACTTGGCGCGATGAAGACCCACTCGTTCGCTCAAACATCTTGGTTAAAGCTGCACAGTTGATGCGAGAACGCAGAGATGAACTCGCTGGCATCATCATGCGCGAGGCAGGCAAAACGTGGCGCGAAGCCGATGGCGACGTTTGTGAGTCCATTGATTTTTGTGAATACTATGCAAGAATGTCGCCTGAACTATTTTCCTATGACCGCCTCGGCGAATTCATCGGTGAATTAGACCAACAGTTTTATCAACCTCGCGGCGTAACTGCTGTAATCAGCCCATGGAACTTTCCAATGGCGATTTGCTGTGGCATGACAGTTGCTGCACTCGTGACTGGCAACACTGTCATCGTAAAGCCAGCAGGTCAAACTACCGGCATCGCAAAAGTTGTTTGCGAAATGCTTTGGGATGCCGGCGCACCTAATGATGTCTTACAGTTTGCCTGTGGTCCTGGCTCAATCATTGGTTCAGCACTTGTTCGCGACCCGCGTGTCGCAATCATTGCGTTCACTGGTTCAAAACAAGTTGGACTCGATATCCTTCAATCTGCAGGCCAAACTCCAGAGAATCAGCCATTCGTTAAAAAGGTCGTTTGTGAAATGGGGGGCAAAAACGCAATTATCGTTGACGCCTCTGCAGACTTAGATGAAGCAGTCCTTGGCGTACGTCAATCTGCATTTGGTTACCAAGGACAAAAATGCTCAGCATGTTCACGCGTAATTGTGCTTGAATCAGCACACGATTTATTCCTTGAAAGACTCGTTGAATCAACAAGAACACTCGTTGTAGGCGATGTAATGAATCCTGGAACTGACATGGGTCCTGTTATCGATAAAAACGCAGCAACTGAAATCCGAAACTACATCGAAATCGGTAAGAAAGAAGGCAAACTAGAACTTGGTGAACCTACACCGACAGACCTAGAAGAACGAACGGGTCGTGATTACATCCACCCGCACATTTTCTCTGGCATTTCTGGAAATGACGTGATTGCTCAAGAAGAAATCTTCGGACCTGTCCTTGCTGTGATTAAAGTCAAAGACTTTGATGAAGCACTTAAAGTTGCAAACTCTACGCCATACAAGTTAACTGGCGCTGTTTACAGCCGTAAACCTGCTCACCTTGAGCTGGCCCGTCGTGAGTTTAGAGTAGGCAACCTTTATCTAAACCGCACAAGTACAGGCGCATTAGTTGGCCGTCAACCTTTTGGCGGCTTCGGCATGTCAGGCGTTGGTTCAAAAGCAGGCGGTAAAGATTACCTTTTACAATTCGTTGAACCAAGGGCAATTTGCGAAAACACTATGCGCCGCGGTTTTGCGCCTGGTTTATAAACCCGTTTACAAACCTAGTTGTTTGAGTGACTTTCTAAGAACGGTATACCCAACACTTTCTTCTTCGTCGACAACGACGTCAGCACCCGCTGCCTCAAGATGTGTTGTGTGGATTGAATATCTTGAACGCGCTACGATTGGCACGGTTGGCGAGCAAGCTCTTATCTGATGAATCGTTTGTTCACTCGTTCGATGATCGGGCAATGTCAAAATACACAACTGCGCCGTTTCAATACCTGCGTGCTCAAGCACATCTCTTCGCTGAGCATTCCCAAGCACTGCCATTGCACCAAGTTTTTTTGCTTCGCGAATGCCGTTTTCACCCATATCAATGACAACGACTTGTTTACCTGACTCTAAAAGGTCTGGAACAACCCGTTTTCCAGCAACGCCAAACCCAATGACGATGACATGATGGTCGCCTGTTTCATCAGTGACGCCTTCAATTGTCGCTTGCTCTTTACCGAGGATACCATCAATAGATTTGGCAATCTGCTTTGCGCGAGAAATCATAAATGGCGTGATTAACAGTGTGATGAGTGATGAACTCATAAACAGTTGAAACAAGTCATCACTAAGCAGTTTGTTGTTAAATGCTTCAGTTCCTAGGACAAAACTAAACTCACCAATCTGCGCCAAACACAAACCGCTTGCAACTGAAATGCGTCGAGGGTGTTTTAAGCATGAACTGATGAGCCAAACGATAAGCGTTTTTCCGATGACGATTGCTAATACTAGAAGAAGCACTTGCATTGCATGCGTCCCCTCAAGAATCCAAGGTATATCTGCAAGCGTCCCAGTGACACCAAAAAAGAGCGCAAGGAAGATGTGTCTCAATGGGGCAACATCTCCTCTGACTTGGGCAGCATATGGAGAACCTGCAAGAACGAGACCGGCAACAAACGCACCAAGCGCAGGTGAAAAACCTAAGAGGTGAGAAAGCCACATCGTAGATAAACACGTCACAACGCCGAGCAAGACAGGAAACTCACTAGAGCGTTTGATGAGTGCCGCCCCGAAGAACTTAGGAAGAATGAGTGCGCCAAACAAAATGAGTGTAACAATAAGCGCTACGAATTTAACGCCTGCCAATCCAAGTTCACTTGACAATTCTGTTCCGGAGTTTTTTCCAAGAAGGGCAACCATAATCATTAAGGGTACAATGGCGAGGTCTTGAACGAGAAGCACCATGAACGCGATACGGCCATGTTGCGCATCAAACTCTGACCTGTCTTGTAAAACGCGAATGACGACTGCTGTTGAGCTGAGCGCTGCCATTGCTCCAATCACAAGTGAAGATGCGAGGTCGATTGAAAAATACCGAGCAACTCCAAACCCAACTGCGCCAGTCACGACAATTTGCAACGCTCCAAGCATGAACCCTTTTCCAATTAGTTCCTTTAGCCTGCCCTGATTTATCTCAAGTCCAATGGTAAAGAGAAGCAGCGACACTCCGATTTCAGCGATGGAGTTGATTGCCTCTTCACCTGCTGTAAGCACATCGAACACTCCAGGCCCAAGTAATGTTCCCGCAAGCAGATATCCCACAATCCCACTTAAGCCTATCTTTTCGCAGAACATGCCAAGCACGACCGCGACGCTTAGGAGAATGGTAATCTCGCTGACGATGTGCCAAAATTCCATGGAAGCATCATACTTGCAGACTCACACGCATCAATACCTCTTTCAAGTAAAATACAAGTCAATGGAAATTATGATTCTTCTCTCAGTTGGTTTCGTAGCGGGTGCTTTAGGCGGCCTGCTTGGTATTGGCGGTTCAGTCATCATGATTCCAGCAACTGCTCTTCTACTTGGCTGGCCATTTCATTTAGCTCAAGCCGTGGCGATGACGGTCAATCCTTCAGTTGCCTTGTCTGCAACACTCAAACATCAGAAAAATAAGAACGTCTCTTGGGACACCACTAAAGTTGTACTGCCAGTTGCACTTGTGTGTATTTGCATCGCTGCTTGGTATAGCAACCAAGTTCCAAGCCATTACTTAGAAATACTCTTTGGCGTGTTTCTCATTTGGGTTTTCATCGACCAATGCAAAGCAGTCTTTGGCAAAAGCGAAATTGAATCAAATCCTGCAGGCTCGCCATCAACCCTCCGCATTTCAATTACGGGCGGAGCTACTGGCACTATCGCTGGCTTGCTTGGGATTGGCGGCGGACTGCTCCAAGTCCCCCTCCTAAACAGACTTTGCGGTCTGCCTATGAAAATTGCGATTGGCACTTCTTCGTCAATCATGTTCATCACTGCAATGTTTGGTGCAACAGTGAAAGACTTGTCGCTACCAAGTTGTGTAGACGCAAATGGAGACTCGCTTGGATTCACAGCAATTGACGCTGTCCTTAAAGCCCTCTGGCTCATCCCAGGTGCACTTGCTGGCGGATTCGTCGGGGCATGGTTAACAAGCAAACTACCGGTGAAGTGCATACGAATTGTGTTTGGCATTCTAGTCGTGCTTGCATCCGCCAAGATGTTGTCAAACGCCCTCAAAGAGTTACTTTGAACGACTGTGGATTGATGCTTTACATTGTTCATTCAATTGAATAATTGAATCTCGGATTGCTCGCATGCCCTCTTCTTCACCCATTTCAATAAGTGTTTCGCCATCAAACGGTTTGCCAACGCGAACTTCAATCCATCCACGCGCTTTTGGATTCGTGCCGATTTTCCAAGCGTCGTAAGCACCATCAATTCCCACCGGAACAACGGGCACCTTGCCCTTTTTGATGAGTAACCACAGCCCTCGTTGAAACTCACGAACGTTTCCATCTGGTGTTCGCGTGCCTTCAGGAAAAATCATCACCCCTTGCCCATTTTTCAATGTAGTAATTGCTCGCCGAATTGCAACTGTGTCACTCTCGCCTCGCTTAATTGCAATAACTCCGAATCCATTCATTAGATATGCAAGCAACTTAGATTTAAAAAGCGTTGCGCGGGCAATTGAGTTATACACCCTGTCATGGGCAACTGCTCCAACAATCATTGGATCAAAATTAGATTGATGGTTTGCGGCAATGATGAATGGGCCAGACACGGGGATGTGCTCCATCCCGTATCTTTTGTTGCGGTAACACACACGAAGCCAAACTCTCAATAAACATAGAACAAGTGTCCACCAAAAGAGTACTTTCCAAATGGATGCTCCCGACCCTCTACGTTTTACTTCAAAGATGTTTCTCATCATTGACCGAGCGATTCATTGACAATGTGTTCCATCGTTTCAACTACTTCTTTAAGAGATTGTGCTGAAGTGTTAATCACAACTGCGCCTTCTGGGCAAACAAGTGGACCATCACTACGTGTTGTATCGATTCGGTCTCTATTCTGAATGTCTTCAGCAACGACATCTGGATGCACATCCTTACCAGACTCTTGAAGTTGTTTTGTTCTTCGCTTCGTTCGCTCTTCTAAATCTGCCTCTAAAAAAAAACGTACAACTGCTTCTGGGAATACCACAGAACCTTGATCTCTGCCCTCTGTGACAAGTAATGGGTGCGAAGAGGCAATGATTCGCTGCTG
>JAYZCQ010000104.1:0-14061 GCA_036338245.1 Planctomycetota bacterium | reverse complement strand
TGTTGGGGGAATGGCAGTTGGGCTTAAGCCGAAGCATGCAGCCGAGTTCAGTTTTTTGCTCGGGCTTCCAACACTTGGCGGCGCGACCGTCTACAAACTCTTTAAGTCCGGCGAAGCGCTTCAAACTATAGACACAACCGCAGCAATCATCGGGCGCATTTCAGCTTTCATCGCAGCTTCACTTGCCATTCAATGGCTTGTGTCATATCTCACAAAACATGGCTTGACTTTATTTGGTTGGTATCGACTTGGGCTTGCAGCCGTTGTTGGGTATGGACTATTCAGCGGAATGATTACAATTTAAGGAAAAAGTGCACGCTTCACGCGTTCGGGAACATCCGTGGTTTCAATAATTGAAGTTCCGGCGACTTTTGAAATTTGCCACTGCCCTGCATTGCCTGTTGCAATCCATGGCTCTCCATTAACAATCACTGGCCCGACAACTGCTTGCCAGTGTCCTTCTGCAATTGGCGTTTCATCTTGCATCAGAATCCACTTCAAACCGTGAATCTCGCCACCCGAACTCGCCACAAAATGCAGAGAACCAGCACCAGACATGTTGACAATTGTTGGCTTCGGAAACAGCGTCCCGCCAAGTGCCCACGCAAGCAAGCCTGCCATGATAAAGAAGATGGCAGCTTTAATAAGAAGTGAACGAAATCCAAGTGCTAATTGACCCATATACGCTTACTATTTTAAGCTGAAAGTGCTTCTATGAGTGCCTGTTCATCCCAGACTTCAACGCCAAGCGAAGTGGCTTTTTCGAGTTTTGAGCCGGCTTTCTCACCAGCGATGAGCAAATCTGTTTTCTTAGAGACTGAACCAGTGACAGTAGCCCCCCGGCGTTCAAGTTCACTTTTTAGTTCAGAGCGGCTCCACTCCTCAAGCGAGCCTGTCAATACAATGACCTTGCCGGCAAATGATTCATCTTCAACGTATGAATCAGTGGTCTCAAGCAACACTCCCGCTTGAGCGAGCCTGTCGAATAACAGTTTTCCTTGAGATGCATGCAAAAACGAATGTAGGGTTTCAGCAGTAATTTGACCAACGTCCCGAAGTTCTGTGAGTGATTCAACTGATGCTTCCTGAAGGGACCCAATGGTGGGATACGACTTTGTTATCGTTTTCGCAGTGGCCACACCAATTAATCGAACACCGACAGAAGCGAGCACCCTTGTTAACCCTTGAGTTTTACTCATTGCAATTGCATCGATAAGCTGCTTAGCTGATTTTTCAGCAAATCCATCAAGCGGCAACAAATCGTCCACTTCAAGTGAATACAAATCTGCAAAGTGCTGAACAAGTTTTGCATCGATGAGTTGATCAACCACTTTCTCGCCAAGTCCATCAATATCCATTTGGTCCCGCTTAGAAAACCACTTTACTTTTTCGCGAAACTGCGCGGGGCATTCCGGACTCACGCAGTAGAGTTTCGGTCCATCCTTTTCAACCGGACCACTGCAAGTAGGGCAATCACTAGGCGCTTCTGTAACCGGTTCACTACCACTGCGCTGTTTGTCCACCACACGGACGACTTGAGGAATGATATCGCCCGCTTTTTCAACGACGACCGTATCACCTACACGAATATCTTTCCGGTGTATTTCATCGATATTATGAAGTGACGCGTGTTGAACAACAGTGCCAGCAAGGGTAATGGGTTCCATCGTCGCTCTTGGCGTAAGCGTACCATTCTTACCTACAAGCCATTCAATGAGATTCAGCTTAGTCTCCCCCTGCTCAGCAGGGAATTTATATGCGATACACCAACGAGGTGACTTAGACGTTGTCTTCAGTGCATCTTGCTGAACAAATTCATTAACGCGAATCACGAGTCCATCGATGCCATAGGGAAGAGATAACCTTTTCTGCGCGAGTTCAGAAATTGCGCCAATAATGTCTTCAATTGTTTGACACACTTTCATTTCGGGGTTGATTGGCAAACCAAAAAACTTGAGAGCTTCAACAAAACCATCCCACGTTTTTGGCGCGTCATTCCAATCAAGATGGCCCTTGCCGTGGGCAATAAAAGCAAGCGATCGGTCAGCAACAACGGATGGGTCGAGACTTTTTAGCGTGCCTGCAGTTGAGTTTCTTGCGTTTGCAAAAAGCTGCTCGCCGCTTGCTTCTCGTAAGTTGTTTAACGCTTCAAAAGCGTCAATTGGCATGTAAATCTCACCCCTTACTTCAAGCACATTTGGAGGGCATCCTCTGAGTTTGAGCGGGATTGAGCGAATTTTTTGCACTTGCTTGATGACATCATCCCCACGCTCTCCATCGCCTCTGGTGAGCGCACTGACAAGTACGCCCTGCTCATATCGAAGAGAGATTGCAACGCCATCAATCTTTGAATCGGTTACAAATGTGAGCGGTACTTTGGAATGCTCAGTCGTTTTTTCGACCCATTTCCGTACTTCTTCATCGTTATACGTGTTGTCGATGGATAGCATTGGAATCGCATGCTCAACTGATTCGAAAGCATCAATTGGCTCGCCGCCAACACGCAAAGAAGGGCTCGCTGAGTCATATGCATCTGGATTCGCCTGTTCTAACTCGATGAGCTCCCGCATCAACTCGTCGTAATCCCTATCAGACATGATAGGCTCAGCGTCTACGTAATAGGCGAAATTAGCGCTGTCTAAGAGAGTTCGCAACTCTGCAATTCGGGGAGGAATTCCCATGTTGTAGAGGATAATGTCTGACGAGCGAGTGTGCCGATAAATAGCCGTGCGCATCCTTCAATATCTTCTCTTACTGAGTTTATTTACGACATCGCAAGCCATTGCAGATTTGCAAGCAGAGGTTGAGCAGATTGTAAGAAGTGCCTCGCTCAATAAGGGGCATGCCTCAGTCCACATCATTGACACCGAATCGAATGCGACGCTTGCAAGTCACCACAGTTCCAAGATGATGATTCCAGCGAGTAACCAAAAGCTACTAACAACTGGCGCCACCCTTCATGTCCTTGGTCCAACATTTCACTTTGAGACAAAACTAGTCAGAGATGGTAGCGACATCCACATTGTTGGGGATGGCGATCCAACTTTTGGTGACATGGAACTCCATCCTGAACTTGAAGGCACAAGCGAAAGAGCATTTCTAAATACAGAGTTAGAAGAGTGGGTTTACGCTATTCAAAAATCCGGCCTGTCTAAAATTGACACACTCTTCATCAACGACAGTATTTTTGACCAAAACTTTGTTCACCCCACGTGGCCTGCTGACCAAATTAACAATTGGTATTGCGCGCAAGTCGCAGGCGTCAACTACCACTTGAATGTAATTCACTTTTACCCTTCACCGCGGAGCGGGACTAGAGCTTCTCTTGGAACCGTATCGCCTGCATTCGATTGGCTCACCATCAATAACAGAACATCTTCAAAAACGGGAAAGAATGACAAGTCATCATTTTGGGTAGCTAGGTTGCCAAACTCAAACGAAATGACCGCAAGAGGCAACGTTAAGGCAACACATAAAGAACCAGTCAAAATTGCATTCCATGATCCCCCGATGGTGTTTGCAAAATCACTTGCCTCAAAGTTACAAAAATCTGGCGTAAAAGTAAATGCAGTTAAAAGAACAGACAGCACGCCATCATGCACAATTATTTTTACGAAACGTACGCCGCTCAGTACAGCTCTTATGCGAGCAAATGTCGACAGTCATAACATGTATGCCGAAGCACTCATCAAACGCATTGCTGCAGCAACTGGAACTCAAGGCTCTTTTGAAAAAGGCTCAGAGATTGTAGAACGCGCCGTTTCTCAACGCATTGGCAATTCAAACCATCTCTCAGTTGCTGACGGTTCAGGCATGAGCCGCAAGAACCAAATCAACACTAAAACATTATGCAAATGGCTAGCATCATTTAATCTTAATGAACCTGCCGGCAAAATGCTCCTCGACTCGCTTGCAACTCCTGGCGAGGGTACTTTACGAAGTCGATTTAACACTTTTAAATTTGACGGCGTGCAAGTTCATGCAAAGAGCGGCTACCTCAATGGCGTTTCAACACTTAGCGGTTACATCACCTTTAAAGAGCGTGCACCTGTTGCATTCAGCATCTTTGTCAATGACGTAAAGGGTACAGTAAAAGGGGCTAAGAACATGCATGAAGCATTGGTCTTAGCCACCATTCACTCGTTGAATTAAACTTTATGTATTAACCGTCGTGGCCATGCGCTTCCTTGCCATCATGCCCTTCTTCGTGACCTTCGTCGCTATCACCACCACCAAGAGCTTTGGTTACTGCTTCCTTGAGATCAGCAATCATTTTGTCACCGCCTGAAAAACCGCTGTGTTGATTTGAAATTGAGCCGTCAAGTCCAACGATAACAGTTGTTGGGATACCATTAACTTTGTAGTTATCCGTTAGTTTTTTGTCATCGCTACCCATCAAGACATCAACTGTGTATTCGTTCTCAGTCCAGAATTTCTTAATCTTCTCATCTTGACCTTCTTCCCAAACATTAACGGCATAGACCTTGACGTTGAGACCTTCTGCTTTAACCCAATCATTGAACTGATTGAGGTAAGGGAGTCCACGCTTGCATGGGCCACACCATGTTGCCCAGAAATCGAGGACTACAACGCTGCCCTTCAATTCTGAAAGTGTCACATTCCCTGAGCCATCCATATTTGCAAGCGTGAAATCAGGAGCTGCACCACCAGAAAGTTTTTCTTCTTCTGGCATTTCAACGCCTTCTGCAAAACCATTCGCTTCCATGTATTCATCCATTGATTCATATTTCTTACGGTCACCTGCATCAACTTTGATTACTGGAGCGTCCTTAAGAAATTCAACTTTGGAGCGGACTGAAATTGTGAGTTTTGCTCCAGGCTGATTGACCTCCATAACGACTGCACCAATCTTGTTGTCATCGACGTTTACCGCAACTGTGCCCATCATTGATTTAAGGTTGATGACAGTGCCATTCTCTGTTTTGTCAACTGATTCAACAGTTCCACCTGGTGCACCCATCATAAATGAGTTCATCCAATTTTCAAATGAGTCGTTATAACGTAGTTCAACTGCCCACATGCCCGGTATCATCCCAGCGCCACCTGGCATCAGTTCTTCTAGCCCGGCAAGGACTGACTCCGCTTCAACCTGAAGGTAACTTGCATCATCTTCCGGTGTAATGATGGCAAGTTTGCCGTCAACCCAGTAGAGAGACATTTGGTCTTCAACAAGAAACTGAGCGCTTTTCGCACAAAGTTTTGAGTCTACATTAATCAGCTGTTCTTCCATGCCCATAATCTCGGGTACGTGTATGAGCATTTCTTCGCTTACGCAACCAGCTGCTGCATATGCTTTGTGAACATTTTCAAGAACTGCTTTTGCTTGTTCAGCTGGGGTAGGTCCGCTTGCTGCATCATCTTGAGCGAAGGTTGTTGATGTGAATGCAACTGTTGCTGCTAATACAAGTTGTCTCATGAATACTCCAATTCAATGTAAAAAAGTGTTAAATGAACGAACCAGGATAGCAGATAACGCTAAATCAGTTGCAACATTGCTTCAATCGTCGATTTAAATATGGGATGGGTGTAATCGGGGGCAATTTCCGCAAGCGGAATGAGCATAAATGATCTTTTATGGACTTCCGGATGAGGGATAGTAAGACCCCTTGCATCAATGATTGCTTCTCCGTAAAAAAGAATGTCAATGTCAATTGTTCGTGGGCCCCATCGTTCTTCCCTGACTCTGCCAAGTGAAGTCTCTGTTTCTAGGCAAGTCTGAAGCAATTCAAAGGGCCCAAGCACGGTCTCAACTGCAATCACTTGATTTAAAAACTTGCCTTGTTTGATATTTGAGACTGGCGCAGTTTCAATTACGCTGCTTTGCAGTTGTACTTCAATGTCCTCATGATTCCTGAGCAAACCAACAGCATTACGCATGTACGCGTGTCTGTCTCCTTCATTACTGCCTAGTCCTAAGTATGCAATGACCGTTTCACCGCTCATCTACATCCCCTCTCAACACACTTAAACACATCTCAAGCGAAGCAGCTACCGCCTGTTCGCGAACTGATTGGCGGTCCCCTTGGAAGTTGAACAGAGAAGCATGCACTTCACCATCAACATAACATCCAATGCACACAGTTCCAATTGGCTTTGTTTCTGTGCCGCCAAAAGGACCAGCAATCCCAGTCGTGCTGATAGACACTTGGGTATCACATGCCTCCGCAACACCTTGGCACATTTCGAGAGCAACTTCAAGGGACACAGCGCCTTGAGTTTGCAGCGTCTCTTCAGATACTCCAATGAGTTTACTCTTAAGCTCATTGGTATATGTCACGCATCCACCTGCGTACCACCGACTTGACCCACTGAATTCTGTACATGCAGCACCAATTAAACCTCCTGTGCATGATTCTGCCGTTGCTAGCGTCCAATTTGAGGAGCATAAGAGGTTTGCAATCTGTTCAATATGTTCTTCAGTAGAACTCAATGAACTGCACCTTCTATAATTGATTCGTACTGGTGTTTAAAGAAACGAGCAGCGTTATTTTGAAGTGCGCGAAACCCTTTCTCTTCTTTATGCCAGTAATCGCTGTCAGCATATCCATCCCTGAGCCAACCCTTCTTTACGATTGCCCGATTGGATACTGAATTGAGTTGTAATTTGCCATCAGGCGTTTGCACTTCCGGCATTGCATCAAAGGCGATGAGCATCTGTCTAAGCTCGACATCTTCAACATCGTCTGCAGTTACGATTCCGCTAACATCTGGATACGAAGGATGCGTAACTATCGCATGCCAGGCCTCACTGAGCAACTCATGAAAATCCATCGCCATTCCGGAAAAGATTGGTGCAATAAACGCTCTCATGTTCCTGTCTGAGTAAGGCGCTTTTACTGCATGCTCATATGGGTTGACTTGGTCAATCAGTTTTTCCATGTGCACTTCATACAACGACGAACGGATAGGTAAGCGCCGTAATTCCCACTCATGTGGACCAAGTTCGTTCTCATCGCTGGCTTTAAACTGCCACAATGCCTGCGCTTCTTCTGTCAAGCAAAATGTAATGAAACGCTCTGCATAAACTGGATTTGGAGCACCCCGCATCAGGGAAATTGGGTCAGGGTCAATCATCGTTGTACCCGGGGGGTCGATATAACCGATGCGGTCACCACCACCCATGCGTTTGATTGCTTGCGATTGATATCGACCATAAAAATCGATGCAGACCCCCATCGCAGCATCCCCTTGGGATACATCTGCTGGTGGCTTGAGACTGCTTGCTGAAAAGTAACGCGCATTTGCTGCTGCCCGGCGAAGGACTTGCCACCCTCGCTCCCAACCCAAGTTTTTTAAGATAGCTTCAAAGGCAGTTGTCACTGAACCAGATTGCGATGGATTCACAAGCGCAATGTGCCCAAAAAGTTTCGGATTACAGAGCGCTTCCCAGCTTAACGGGGCATGAATGCTCAACTCATCTAAGACATGATTGTTATAGACGATTCCAAACCCAGACAACGCAACCCCATACCAATAACCATTAGGATCATAGAGCGGTGTATCCCCGATTTCTTTTTGAGGGTAGACCTCTTCTAAAATAGCAACATCAAGATTAAAGGGTGATGTGATGGTCGTTGTAACACGCTCCCCGTCTAGTTCTCGTTCAATAGGCTTGCTCAATATAGTGTGTTCATATGAGCCACCTCCAAACACTAGGTCAGCTTCACCACCCACTGGATTGCCTGTCTCAAGAGCATGTATATATTGCGATTGAAGCATCTTTCGAATTTCACTCGTTCCACCTGGCACTGACCAGACTACTTCTACGTCTTCACCATGCGTACTGGTATGCCATGCTTCAAAAGCACGAGCAAATTCATAACGAATCTGTTCATTGTGAGGCGTAATGATGATGACCTGCTTTGCATCAGGGTTAACGGCATCCTGTTCCTCTTGGAAGTACATAGGAACGCCGAAGAGAACAATCAAGCAACCAACAATGATTGCAACAGCTCGTCTATTCACGCATGTGCTCCATCATTAAATGAAGATGCAAATGCGAGTGCTGCATGTTGTATATCACTTTGCCAATCACCTGCCCCATGTTCTGGATACAGGACGCTTCGACTCACTGGAACTAAAACGCCCATGCCGCCTCGCAAGCAAGGCGAAAGCGATTCAACCGTGCCACCCTGAGCACCGACGCCTGGCATCAAGAAAATTTGATTTGGCATATCTTCTCTTAGCGCTACCGCGTCTTCCGGATTTGTCGCACCTACAACAGCTCCAATTGAACTCCAACCGCTTTCACCGATTGATGTTTGTCCGGCATCGGTGAGCATTGTTGCAATGGATGATGCAACAGTTTGGCCATTTCGTAATACTTGAGATTGAATAGCTGTCCCACTCGGATTGGAAGTGCGAACTAAACAAAATACGCCAAGTCCTGCATCGACAAATGGGTCTATTGAATCGAGTCCAAGATAAGGACTCACGGTGACCCAGTCTGCGTGACCATCCGCCTGTGCAGCAACTGCGTAGTGCTCTGCGGTAAGCCCAATATCCCCACGCTTGTAGTCAAGGACAACTTGTAGTCCTGAATCGGTAGCAACATTTTTCAGTTCGCCTAGCACTTTCATCCCTTGATACCCATATCGTTCAAAACATGCGGATTGGAACTTCACAGCAGGCACGATGTCTTTGACAACATCAATGACACCCCTGCAAAATATATTGATTGATTGAAGTGGTGAATCTGATTGCAAACACTCAGGAATACGCTCAATGACTGGGTCAATACCAGCACAAAGAGGGTTTGTTTTTTGAATGATTGCTTCACAAAGTCTGTCTGCAGGATGCTTTTTCGGACTCATATTGAGCATCATAGTAAAATCTACGGCATGACCTTCACTCCCAAGCACTTAGATGTTGTGAAATCAAAAGGATTGCACATCGAGTGGGCAAACGGCAATACGAGTTTCTTGCCAACGCACCATTTAAGACGCATGTCTCCTTCTGCAGATTCAAAAGCAATACGGGATGAACTTGACGCGAATCCACTTGCCATTCTTCCAAAATCTACAAATGGTGAGCTCGTCATCGAAAATGTCGAACTTGTTGGAAACTACGCCATCAAGATTTCATTTTCAGATGGACATGCAACAGGAATCTATACATGGGAGTATCTTCGTTCACTCTCCCCAGATGAAACAAAGGCAGATCAAGATGAGTGAGCTTCAAATTTTCAGCCGACAAACGAATATTGCGTTGAATGATGTGCCATTAGAACAATCGCATCAGTGCGACATCACAATTATGAATCATCAAGCAAGTAATGAAATTAATCATGTAAACAACATTGAATTTATCAAGTGGATTGATAAAGCATCAGAACTTCATCTCGACACAACAGGGTGGACGAGAATAAAACTGCTTGAATCACACTGCATGTGGTTTGCAGCTCGGCATGAAATCGATTACCGGAGTGAAGCATTTCTTGATGACAAACTCGTTTTAAGCACATGGGTTGAAGATGTCAGGCGTGTCAAATCATGGAGAAGCACAAAGATTCATGCCCTGCGAGATAAACCCACGATTGTTTGTGAATGCAGGACACTTTGGGTGCTCGTAAACCTAGAAACTAAAAAACCGATGCCAGTTCCTTGTTCAATGGCAGAATCACTCAATCCGCTTTCAATGCCACGATTAACTAAATGACAATTGCATTATTCATTTCAACTAACCGAATGCTAGAAGAACATGCGATGTTGCACCGACTTGTTGTTGGCCTGATGAATGAAAACAAACATGTCATTCGATGCCTCCCTAAACGCGTTGCAGGCCAGTTCGATGCTAACAGCCATTCAGCAGGGCTTTCTGAAGAATTCTACTTTGATATGCCATGCTCATTTATTGAACGGTCTTCTAGGCGAAGAAAAGCGATTAGTCAAATGGTCAATCATCAAGTGGAGGCAATGGTTGCGTTCGGTACTGACGCTCAACAGTTAGTATTAGATGTCAAAAAGCATTTAGACATACCTGTTTGTGTCGAGTTAACTACACTAGCTCAAGCAGCACGCATCAGACCATCACAATCAATTGATGCTTGGCTTGCACCTACACATTCTATACATCGTGAGGCTACCTCAAGAGCTGGAGAAGAACGTGTTGCGTACGCGCCATTTGGCACACAAAGAATTGCAATTCAACATAATGAACCTTCAATTGTCCGGTGCATCATCGTGTTAGATGCAAGTGGCAACCTACGACAAACAGAGTTGCTTTTGAAACAAATGCAAAATCAAGAAAGATTGCACCTCTTTTTAGAGTTTACTCACAAGCACAACAACAGAGTACATCGACTGTTTAAGGCAAACAAACTTCAAGAACGTGTCACATGTCTCGGCAATGTGTCAGAATTGAGAGCACTCATTCCTTCAGCAGATGCTTTAGTGCTTCCCAACAACCAAATGCCCATTCGCAGCATTGTTCTTGAAGCGATGAGTGCAGGCGTGCCGATTGTCTGCTCATCAAATGAGGCGTATGACATGCTGATTGACGATGAAACTGCACTCTTCGTAACAGAGCATTACGACGAACAGTTAGAGAGAGTGTTGAGTGACAAACACCTTTCGCAAGTTATTGTGAACAACGCACATACATTGATTGAAGAGTCTTACGGCTCTTCAAAACAGATCGCAGCATACGACGCTCTCTTTTCCCTATTTTAACTTTGATTCACGAAATCATGCTTTTTACACCGATGAAGGGAGTATCTTTCTCCCCTCCGCCTCGTCGATGACGTCATGTTGTCGACGGGGCATTTTTTACCTACTTCATCAAGTGTGCTAACTTTTGAAGACCGCGTTCAAGTTTCTCTTCAGGCGTTGCAAAACTGAGGCGAATGTGCGTATCTTTTGAAGAGAAAATGGAGCCTTGAATGAGAAGCAGATTCTCTTCGATGCATCGATGCACAAACCCAGTGGCGTCTACACCAAGATGCTCAGGCACTTTCGGGAATGCATAAAACGCGCCTTCAGGCAATGCCAATTCAGTTACAGGAGAAAGATAGTCAACAACCATGTCTCTACGCTTAGCAAACTGTTCAACAAGTGTAGATAAATCGGTGTCGAAAGATTGGACAACAGCATGCTGCAGCGGTGTTGGAGCGCAGACATATGTCTGCTGTTGGAGTTTCATCATTTCAGAAACAATTGCTTTGGGGCCAGATGCATAACCAAGGCGCCAACCAGTACATCCGTACGTTTTACCGAATCCTCTAATCAAAAGGACATTACGCGAGTGAGACGCCGGCGTTGCGAACTGTGCAGTCGAAAAAAAAAACTCGTCATAAATTTCATCTGTAATCAGAAGAATGCCGTGTGATTCGCAACATTCAACAATCGCCTTGACTTCTTCATCTTTGTAGACAACTCCAGTTGGGTTAGAAGGCGAATTCAAAATGACTGCTTTTGTCTTTGGTGTTATGCATTGCTCAATTGATTCAACAGTCATTTTAAAAGATGGGTACGACAAACAACGTACAGCCTTAGCACCTGCAATAGTTGCAAGAGTTGGATAGATCAGAAAATATGGATCTGGAATAATCAGTTCATCATCCGGATTGAGAATTGCCAAACAAGCAAGCGTCAAAGCTCCAGCTGTTCCTGAAGTGACCATCACGCTTTCACTTCCGACGTCACTGCAATCCCAACCAAAAGAATCGTTGCAATATGAGGTTATACGCTCAACAAGCGACTCAATCCCAACCGTTTTGGAATAACCATTTTGATCACTTTTTATGGCATCGATTGCTGCGTTCTTGATTTCTTCTGAAACTTGAAAATCGGGTTGACCAATTGTTCAATCGATTGGATCCGTGCATTGTTGTGCAAGTTCCCAAATTGCCCTGATGCCAGAGGCCTCAATGTGCCTCGCGCGGTCTGAAATGAGGTGTTCAGCGTTGAAGGTCTGCTTTGACAAGATTACTCAGCAGATTCATCTGTTGAATCAGCATCATCAGACTTTTCTGCTTTCTTCTTGCCTGAAATCTTCATTTTGCGTGAACCGACTTTTGGTAAACCAATTGGCGAATCACAGGATTCATCAAAGCTATCTTGACTTGCTAGTTTTTCAACGCGTTCTGCTCGTGTAAGAACGTTACGGTGTTGGTTAAGTCCAGCTGGTTTCGTTTTCAAACTTCTGTGAAGACTCATGATTAAATCCTGTTGATTGCTCTACTACTTGTAGAGACTGGGGTACGCGTCTTGCAAGTTACTGCCGCCACTTGCCTTAAGTTGAGCCCATTGACGACCAATCGCATCAATTTGGGTTCGTAATGATACCGCAATTGCCCCATTTCGGTCTATAAAACCTGGAAATGCAATAACGCGGTAGGATCGCGTATTGTGACCTGAAATGGCGTAAGTTTCAAGTCCCTTTTCCCTACAGAATTCTGCTAATTGACGTGCTCCGGACGCCGTTGTTTGCATCAAAGTGAAGTAATACCGCCCAGATTCCCTCGAATCGCTCTCAATGGGTCCCCACCGCTGTTCCGGAGTGGATTTAAACACAATGGTTGTATTCTGCTGAGATTGCGGGGGTTCTTGTTCTACGAACTCTGGCTCTACGAATCCCTCTAGTAATTTAGAGCCATAGTCTTCTTTTGCAATTGACTGACCTCGATTGAAGCCCATGGTAAAGGTAATAGCAAGGAGTGCAATGACAACAGCGATGCAAACACCTATCGTGCCAATTGAGAATCGAAAGCTTTGCCCGGGCGATAGGACGTTATGTGAAAGATTTTTATCAACTTCCTCTGGAATATCTCCGCTTTCCATATTCCGAGAAGGCCTATTGCCTTTGCCCATTAGCTCATATAGCGCTGGTCCAGTTTTTCTAGGCATCATTCCCTCCTGTCCCAATGACGCTAGCAATTGCATACGACTCAGTATGCGAGAGACTCAAAGCCCACTGCTTGATGCCGAGTTCACTTGCTCTTTCCTGAGCCCCTCCTGATAAGTGAACTTGAGGCGGACCATTAAGACTTTCAATACTAATGTCTTTCCAACCAACACCATTGCCCCACCCAGTCCCAAGTGCTTTCATCACAGCTTCCTTTGCTGCAAATCGTGCAGCATATCGTTGATTGCGAGTCTCATCTGATGAAACATTCGACACGGACTGCTCCGTATCTGTAAAACAGCGAGATAAAAAGGAATCGCCATGCTCATCGAGCATTCGTTTAACTCTTGAAACTTCGATTAAATCTACACCGTGCACGAACATCATGCTTGCTCCTTAGAGTGGCACAGATCAAGAACGTGCCCAATGATAGGAAGAATACAAACATCCATCGCAAGCGTGACGGCGTGCGTCGATCCTGGCAGTATAAAAAAAGGAACTCTTTTATCATTTTGCTTATTATTTTGAGTAAGAATGCCAGCGGTTGCCCTGCTCAACATCGCCCGAGCACCAATATCCCGCTCACTGTACATCCTAAAAAGTTCTCCAAAACCATCTAGCGGAATATGTTCAAACTGCCGAATTGCTTCAGGCGTGCAATCTCTAACGCCAATTCCGCTTCCTCCAGTTGTGATGATGAAATGCGATTCGCATTGCTTAGCGAGGACTTCCTTAATGCTAGACTGAATGTCGCTCAGATCATCTTGAACGATGGCCCTGCCTAGGATTTTATGCCCCTGCTCTAGCAACTTCTGCTCAATTGCGTCACCAGAATCATCTGTTACTTGCGTTCTTGAGTCGCTAATTGTTAAAAGCGTGCATGAACCATGAGTTAATGACATTTGATGAGTCATACAAGCAGTTTACCAATTAGGACTATTTGGGTTGTAAAATGCATTTCGATGCAAAACACCCCAAACATCAAAACTTGGCTCCAAAGGGAACCAATTGATGAACAAAAAATTTGGGCTCTGCAAAGTTCTTCTTGCGGGGCATTCATCATTTTCCTAGGCAAGACCCGTCAAGAATACCATGACATTCATGGAGAACTTGCGGGGCTGCATTACACAGCACATCTTGAACTGGCTAAAGAAACGCTCAATTCAATTGCATGCCAGATTGCTATTGAGTACGGAT
>JAYZCQ010000103.1:0-12290 GCA_036338245.1 Planctomycetota bacterium | reverse complement strand
ACTGATATACCTGAGGAAATCTTCTTTGATGCAATCCTTCCATATGCCAATGTAAATGAAAAACGTGAAAATTGGCGTAAAGAGTTTTCAGTTCAATTTGCTGACATTGTGAAAGACGCCAAGACTCCAAGCGAAGCTGCGGTGCTGTTGAATCAGCAAATATTCGACCGTGTTGGAGTCAAATATTCAACAAAAAGACCAAAAGCGGACCAATCTCCATTTGAAAGTATTGAGGCGGGGCTCGCATCATGTTCGGGTCTAAGCATTCTACTTATTGATGCGTGTAGGAGCGTAGGCGTGCCTGCGAGATTTGCTGGAACACCGCTTTGGTACAACAAGACAGGCAATCACTCGTGGGTAGAAATTTGGGATGATGGTTGGCATTTTACAGGTGGGGCTGAACCAACTGGTGATGAACTTAACAAGGGATGGTTTACTGGCTCAGCAAGTAAAGCAACGAAAGGACATCCTGACCATGCAATCTATGCGGTGACGTGGGAGCAGTCGGATAAGTATTTCCCTTTAGTTTGGCGACCTGGGGATACAACGTACGGCGCAGTTGATGTTACTGCCAGGTATACAGCAGGAACTAAAAGTGCAAACAACACCAAAACCCCTATCCGCATCAAGTGTGAAGTCGATGGATCGCGTATTGGACAAAGTGTTTCTGTTTGGAATGACAAGGGTGAACTGCTTCTTGAAGAAGCTACAAAAGATGAGCGTGCTGATGCTAACGACCACGTCACGATAAACGTTCCAAGTGGCGAGTGGATTACTGTGGTTTCTAGAACGGATGCAAAAACGCTGAAAGCTGAAAAAGAAGAAGTCTGTGTTTTAAGTGGAAAGCCAATTGATTCAGCATCAGCGAGTCGGATTGCTGCAATACTTTGGGAAGCAAAGAGAAGGGGGCTGATGAAAGAGCACCGCGAAGCGCATGAGGAGCGGCTCATTAAACACGGTGAGTTCTCAATGCCATACTGGTATACGGTTTATGGGGATGCGCCCGAAGGTCATCGCTCACTTTGGATTTCGATGCACGGCGGAGGCGGAGCTCCGCCAAGTGTGAACACGAATCAATGGGAAAATCAGAAGAAACTTTACACGCTTGACGAAGGCGTTTATCTCGCACCAAGAGCGCCTACTGATACGTGGAATCTCTGGCATCAGTCCCACATCGACCCAATGTTTGAAGAACTCATTGAACACATGATTGTCTTTGAAGGTGTTGACACTAACAGGGTGTACATCATTGGGTATAGCGCGGGTGGAGATGGTGTATATCAATTAGCGCCCCGAATGGCTGATAAACTCGCAGCGGCAGGCATGATGGCGGGTCACCCAAATGAAACAAAACCAGATGGTTTACGAAACATCGGCTTTGCACTGCACATGGGCGAACAAGATGGCATGTATGAACGGAACAAAGTTGCTGGAGATTGGAAGACGCAGTTGGGTGAATTGCAGATGGAAGACACCGATGGTTACAAACACCAAGTCGTCATTCATGAAAACAAGGGGCATTGGATGGGGGGGCTCGATGCTCAGGCTTTGCCTTGGCTCGCAGAATTTACAAGAGAGCCGTCCCCTCGTAAAATCGTTTGGTTGCAAGATGATGTATTACACAATCGATTCTACTGGCTAAAAGTGAATGAACCAAAAGCAAGAGACAAAACTATTGCAGAAATTAATAGACAAACCATCACAATTCAATCTTCACATCGGGGTTTTATGACAATCTATCTCAATGATGAGATGTTAGATTTAGAACAGCCTGTGACTGTTGTTGTAAATGACACTCAGACAGAAGTTCACAACGTTCGCAGAGATGCTTCTGTGATTCAAGAATCTATGCGAGATATTCAAGATTGGTATTCAGCAAAAATTGATTTGAATATTCAATGATTTTGCTTAGTTGAGTTCTGACTGAAGCTTCTCAATAGATTGTTCAATTGCGTGAATTGTTGCTGCATAGTAATGTTCAGTTTGATAGAAATACTTTGCAACTTCTGAATCAATGATGTGAACTTGCGATGGGTCTAAATCAGGAACAAGAACAAATTGACCGACTTTGAACTGACTGAGGCTTAAGCTCGCATCCCCACTGTTGATTGCAAGGAAGTGTTTTAGCGCAACGGCTCTTCGGACTCTAACTAAGTCGCCTTCGTTCTCAATGATGAGAGTGTGCCGCTTAACACCGCCTACAGGTTGATTTAATTCCCACAATAAACTTCTCCACGCATCTCGGTCAGGGCAGTTTACAGAACGTGTAGTTGGCATTGCTTCGCCTGCAGTAAATGTAAGGGCGAATGCTTTGCCAGAAGTATCTCTAAAGAAACCATCCATGTTGTATTCGCCTATGGAGTTTGCAAGTGCTGAATCAAGGAATTGAACATCCATGCCGCCATTGGTTTCGCCTTTAAAGAATGCGAGTCGCGAAGGATGAATTTTGTCAGCAACGTCTAAGCGTTTAATCACCTCGTAAATCATGCGACTGACGAGAATTGGTTCTCCTGGAAATGCATTAAATGCAAAGGGCGCGTACGCGGGATTCTCTGCAAGTCGATAGTTCTCTTCGATAGCATGTTTAGCGAGATTGCGGTAATACGTCAGCGACTCATTTTGTTTTAGAAAGGTCAAATCAAAAACGTCATCATCTCTAATTCGATATGAATCTCTGAACAGCACGTTACCAAAGTCATCAAATCTTGGATCATCCTTTGGCATCGCGCTTAGATGTTTGCCAGCGCTTGGAAGTACATGCGGCGTTAATACGATGATGACTTCTGTTTTCTCTGATGTTGTTCTGTCTGCTCTAAACAATCCCCCAATGATGGGTAAATCACCCAGAAGTGGAACTTTGTCGTGAATGGTGTGGTGTTCCTTGTTAACCAAGCCGCCAATGATAAATGGCGTGTTATTTGGTATTCGACCGTATGTTTGCACTCTACGGCTAGAAATCTTTGGAGCAGATGCAAGCAAGTTTTGGTTTGAATCACGAATCTCTAAGGCGCCACCTAATACTTCAGAAGAAACGATAGTGTCAATCATCATGCTTATTTCATTACCGTTTGATGCAATCCTAGGCCGAATATTTAGCATGATGCCAATTGGCAAATATTGAAAATTGAATGAAAGCATATCTGAGTTGTTGATACCAGACGTGGAGGTTGCAATCGGAATATCTTCGCCAACACGAATTGTTGCTTGTCTATTGTTGAGCGTTAACACGCTAGGTCTTGATAGGATTTCAGCTTTCCCATCTCTGACAAGTGCTCTGATGTCCACATCAATGAGCCACTCATTAAACCGAGTAAATGCGCGTTCAAAATTCAGGTCAGACAGAATGAGTCGAAGTGAATCGCCATCGGCACCTGCATTTGCTTTTCCAGCTGCAATACTAAGCAAGTCTTCGTTGTTTGAGTCGAGCATGTTCCAATTTATGCCGATGTCTTTCAGTCCATCTTCATTAATCTCAAGCACCATGCCTTCAATGAAAATTTGTTTTGCTGCCAAATCAATATATTCATCAATCATTTTCTGGACATCACTGAACTGTCCAGGATTTACTGGGTCAAAGAATACAAGTAACTGCGTCATCCGCGATGAATCAGTAGTACCTTCTAATGCACCGGCTACTTTTGGAACGGTTGAAAGTCCGAAACTGCCACCCATAACTGAAGAACCACCGACTAGGCCAATCGATTTATCCGATGGCTCTGGAACTTGGACAACGTAAGGAAGTTGGTTCCATTGAATATCATCTGGAACAGTGGCGGCGTCATCAAAAGTCGTAATGCCTAAACCGTTGAGCATTTTGAGAGCGTTTTCGCTATCGATGTAGCTTAATTGAATAATCTTTTTGTCAAGGTCTCGAACTGTTAGACCAGCACGCATTGATTCAAGGGATGCAATACAAGCAGCCACAATATCATTTGCTAAATCAGCATCCATATTTGGGGAACTAATTCCATCAGTAATAGAAGTTCCTTCAACCCAAAGCATTGGTGGCTGAGATAAAAAAGTCTGGAAACCAAATCGGATAATGCTTGAGGTGCCCCCACTTTTCTTTGCGATTGAAGTGAGTTCAGTTACACCGTCTGGAGGCGGTGGCAGGACGCCGCCTAGCATTTGGTTTGCTCTTTGATAGCCGTGGTGGACTTGATATGCATCGACAGTTCGTTCTATGATTTCATCGAGTTCAGTCCGACTCAGTCTCGAGAGTTCGATAAGTGTTAAATGAGTTGTTGGGCTTTCAGTTTCAGCAATCAGTTCAGCAATCTCATCTGCTGTTAGTGGCTTTGGTTCCTCTGGAATTGGAATTGGTGTAACTTCATTATTGAGTTCATCTAGCGCTTCTTCAAGAGCGCTAAGGTCAACAGGTTTTTCAGACTCTAGGACGAGGCCAGTCGCCTTTGGCTCGTCAAACTCAATCGTGCTTGTTGTGACAGATGAAGAACATCCAATCGACAGCAGGCATGCTGCTAAAAATAATGTTGCTCGCATTCCTATATTAGATTTTGTAGTTGGGTGTTTCATATGTTTGCCGTCTTTTGAGTGGTCCCGGATTATAGTTTGCTTGTCTAGTGTAACGACACGATTCATGAGTTGCATCACATTAGGGTCGTGCGTGACAACGATGACGGTTCTGCCTGTCATATGTTCTAAAATTGAAGAGACTATTGAACTCGCTGCTTCAGCTTCAATAGATGCAGTTGATTCATCAATGATGAGAGTCTGAGGGCTGCGAACAAGGGCTCTCGCTAAGTTGATTCGTTGTTTTTCACCATGTGAAAACTCGCCGCCCAAGCCGCCGACAATTGTGTGGTAACCATTTGTCAGTGAATGAATAAAGTCATGCGCGCCTGTTACTTTGCATGCTTCTATGATTTCACGAGGCGTTGCAGTTGGTTTGGCATATTTCAGGTTTTCATAAATAGAGGCCTTAAACAAGAACACTTCTTGGAATGCAACACCAAACATGCCCCGTACGTCTTGTAACCGAATATCACGAATATTGTCGCCGCCAACCGTGATTATGCCACTCGTTGGGTCATTGAATCTTGGCATTAAACTGATGAGTGAACTTTTTCCAGCACCACTTGGGCCAGTGAGTGCGATATGTTCCCCGGCATCGATATGCAAGTTGATATTTTGAATGACGTATTCATCGTCATCTTCGTAGCGGAACGAAACATCTTTAAACTCTATTGGACCAACTAGGTGCAGTGTTTGCGTTCGCGTCCTCATGTCATATACAATTTCATCGACAGGTTCTTCTAGCATCTCAAGGACGCGGTCTACGCTTGCAGAAGTCCGGGAGAAATGACCAGTGCCACTCACAATTTCAAGGACTGCGGGATAGAGCATCCTTACATACCAGAAGAACATGAGGAAGATGCCAATTGACATTGCGCCAGCGTATACTTCCCACGCGCCGTAACCTAGCAAAAGAATTGTCCCAAGACCAACAAATAAATCGGCAATAACTTTTTGAGCAAACTGAAATCTTTTCGTCTTAATTTGAACATCTCGATTGGCTCGGATGGTTTCAAGAAATGATTCAGACTCTCGTCGCTCAGCGGAGAACCCACGGACAACTTGTACGCCTAAAAATGATTCAATCAAACTGCCGTGAGCATCTGCTAAATGTTCTTGTGCTTGATGATGATGGTCACGAATTGGGGAATAAAACTTTTTGTAAGTCCACAAGTGGAAGGGCAACACGATGGTGCTTGCGAGGGCGAGTTTCCAGTTGACTACGTACAACAGTATGATGAGTACTTGAAACTCAATGATGTAACGCATAAGTGTTGGCAGTTTGTCTTGAATGAACGTTTGAATTCGGAAAGTGTCATCCATAATTCGAGCGCTGACTTGGCCAGGTCTATTGAGTTTGTAAAAACTCATGCCGAGTTGTTGAAGGTGATTAAATAATCGTTCACGCAAATCGAAACAAACTTGTTCGCTCATTCGCACCGACAGCATTCGGCTAACGAAGTAAAGCACATTTCGTAGCACATAAATAATGCAAAGAGAAACGAGGATAACCCATAGCAACTCCCACCCATTCCCATCAGAAAGGGCAGGGAATGCGTCATCGATTAAAAGTGCTAATGCCCATGGAAGGACCATGTCCGCTAATGCGAGACCAGCTACAAGCAAAACGATGAGGGCGATGGTGCCGCTCCATGGTTTAATGAGTTGACTAAAACCTCTTAAGCCAGAGACATCGTGTGCTTTTGCTTGAAAAATGCCCATACCTACCGCCTATGGTAGCAGGGAGGCCGTGAAAACAGCCATTATTCTCCTGAACCCGCTCTATTTGACCCATAAACAGGTGCGCCGCCGACCCAAACCTTCTTTGCGTCAACGATAAAGAGTCCGTTTTCATTGATGTTGTTAACCATTCCCTGCACAATAACGTACTTCAGCACTTCCATTCCGCCTTCACCTTCAACTGAAAACGGATAGGTATCAGTTTCATTTTTCATGAAACGAATTGTGCCAAGCCCTTGCGTAAGCGCCATAGGATCTTCGCAACAATAATCTTCTGGCGTTACACAATGATCATCACATGCCATTAACTCACACGAAAGCAAGTTAGGGTCTGCAACAATCATCATTGAAAGCGTTGGAACAAATGATCCTTGTTTTCGACCACCAATGCGAGCGAGGAATGTAACTTCTTCACCTGCTTTTGCGTTCATTTTGACATCTACTAAATCCTTAACATTTGAAGGACGTTCAGATGTAAAAAAGTGTGAGGGTAGTGACTCCTTCACTTGAGTAGTTTTTGGCGATTGTTCTTCATTGCCAGTACAACTAGGAAGTAATGCCAGTGTTACAACGAAAGAAACTAATAGCGTAATATTTTTCATCTTGACTCCTATCTTACTCTGAAGCTCTAAGCTTTTCAGGAATTGGTAATCGTAAACATCGGATTGCTGGTGCAATTGCACCAACGATTCCCAGTGCAAGTCCACTTGCGATTCCTAGTGCGACAATCTCAGTTGTTATTAACAGTGTAAATGTGCCCATTGAAAACCGAATGGTATAGCCATCAAGGACAACTAACGCAATTGTGCTTGCGATAATGGCGCCAGTAGATGCAGTGAGCAGCGATTCTTGGATGAGCGAGATTGTAATCGCGCTTCTTTTGTACCCAAGTGTTTGCAGTGTTCCTACTTCGCGTACTCTTGAAGCAAAAGCGGCGTACGTCGAGTTAAAACCACCAAGCAAACCGCCAACGGCAATCATGAAGCACGTCATGACGACCATGAATTGAATTGGCTTATAAAACTCTGCAAGTGCTGCATAGTATTCACGCTCGGATATTGCAGCGAGTTCTAAGTCAACTCTTGACGCCGCAAACCCATCAAGCTGACTTCGCGAACCCTCACCAAGTGCAACGACAATGCAGGAGAGGGTGTCTCTTTGGGTAGTGACAAGTAAATCTGAAAGTGGTGCCCAAATTTCTCCTTCAATGATGCCGCCACCTGCACCCATGATTCCAGTGATGATGTATGAGTCATCATCAAGCAAAATGGATTGGCCTAGAGCATTTTTTGGCTTTCCATAGCCTAGTGTTCGTGTTGCAAGTGAACCCACAAGGAGTTCATTGTGCCCAGCACGAGGCAGAGAACCATGTTTGATTTGAACTCTGTCATGAACAAGGAACGCTTCTGATTCAATACCTCGTATTAAAACGAGTCGGTCTTCACCCTGAATCTCTATTGGCATTTGGATATGCACTTCTGGCGAAACGCCTTCGACACCTGCCTTTGTTTTGTATCCCTTTATTGAGCTAGAAACGATGCCGGAGGATTCCATTTTGACTTCACTTCGTTCAACACTTTCAATTGAACCTGCGCCAAGGAGCATTATGTTCTTTTCAGAGCCGCTCATATCTAATGTTTCATCCATACCAATCATGAAGCCACCCGCAATCATGATAAGTAATACAACAAGAGAACTGCCAAATACAGTCAGAATAAGACGGGAAGGAGATCGTCCTAAGTTTCGAGTTGCGTATTCGATAGGTAGAAGTTTCATCGTTATACCGCCCTAAAACAACTGGCAATATCAGTTCGTGCAAGTCGAATTGCGGGAACAATTGCAGCAAAAATACCAAGTCCAAGTGAGATCGCGATTCCAAGTATAGCTGCACTTGGTTTCGTAGACAGTTCAATGTTTACCCCTTCCATTGTCATGGTGAAGTGCCCGAGTTTTACAGTAGCAAATGCTGCAACGCCGCCAAGCAGTCCACCAGCGAGTGCAATAGCAGCTCCTTCAATCATGACCATCCAGCCAATGAGCCAGCCAGTGAAGCCGAGTGTTTGGAACACGGCATGGTCCTTGACTCGATCGCGAACGGCAAGAATAACTGCGTTTGCAACAAGTGCAAATACTGCAGCTAACGCTCCCCAAGCAAGAATGCCAGCAACTTCTGAAAGTTGAACAATGTCTCGAGCAGCTCTCCCAACAAACGCTTTCTCAGGGAATGTCGCTGTTGGATGTTCGTCGTGTGCAAATGTTTCGTCAATCTTTGAAGCGACACTATCTAGATAAGAAGCGTCATCAACTTGTACGTTGAACTGTGTAACGATTGTTCCGGTACCGCCTTTTCTCACATTTTCTTGCAGGAAGGGCAGTTGAACAAGTGCAACGTTTTTATCTTGAGCAGCATCAGTCTCCTGAATTGCTGCGACAAACACGTCGATTCCAGCGGCGGAAAAGCGATCGCCAACTTTGATGCCCCTTCGCTCAGCTAGTCCATGGCCAACAATTGCACCATCGCCTCGATATTTCCAATCATCAAGAGTTCCACCCACGATAGTTCCGTCCTTAGCAATTGCGTGTTCAATGCTATCTCGCGGAATACCTCTGAATGTCACGACGTCGAGTGAAGCGCCACAGTTTGAAACGTGAATCTGTATAGGCACAACACTTGCAACACCATCGACATCATCGATTCGTTGTTCATAATATTGAGGCAACTTTGATGAGAAGGGGCAGTACCTGTTTTCTCTATACACAACAAGCGTTGTTTCATTAGCCGTTATTTCTGTTGCTTCTTGAACGCCTGTTCGCATTGATTCAACCATTACAAACAAGAACATTGCAATAGCAACTCCACCAAGCGTGAGTGATGAGCGAATCGGAGCACGTTTAATATGCTTTAAAACAGTTGGAATGACTCTTAGAAGTTTCATGAACACACGTCCTGTTCAATAAGTTTACCCTTTTCTAAATGAAGCACAGTGTCAGCCCACTTTATTGTTTGAGGATCGTGAGTGACCATAACAATGGTTTGGCCCTGCTCTTCTTGAAGAGTCTTTAGTAAGTCCATGATTGCAACGCCAGTCTCTCGGTCTAAGTCACCAGTCGGCTCGTCCGCTAAAAGAATAGTCGGGTTTGACACTATCGCTCTTGCAATTGCAACGCGTTGTTCTTGACCGCCAGAGAGTTGTCTTGGGTAGTGACTACATCGATCTGCGATACCAACCTTTTCAAGGGCTTCCGAAACCCGTTCATGACGTTCACTTCGACTCATTGAGTGAAGCAGTAGTGGAATCTCCACATTCTCATACGCAGTTAATACGGGAACTAGGTTGTACAGTTGAAAGATATACCCGATGTGATTGGCGCGCCATCTTGCAAGTTTGTTTTTTGAAAGCCTGTGAATCTGCTCATTGTCAATGATAAGTTCGCCTTCGCTGGCTGTGTCTATGCCAGCAAGCAGATTCAACAATGTCGTTTTGCCTGAGCCAGAAGGTCCCATTAAAGCAACGAAAGAACCTCGCTCGATGTCTAAGTCGAGCTGCTTCAACGGCGTAATCTGCTCACTTCCGCGGTAGTAATGTTTGGTGACTTGTTTACATTCAATGAGTGTCATGATCCTTGACTCCCGGCTAACTCAACCGCTTCGCCTTGTTCTAATGATTCAAATGTAGTAATGAGTTTTGTGCCAACGCTTAATCCGCTGACGACTTCAATCCATCCATCTTCTACAACTGCCCCGAGAATAATGGGTTGCCTTCTTGCAATACCCCTGCCATTTTTCAGTTCAGTAACAATCCACACAGATGGTTGTTTAGTATTTTCAATAACTGATTGCGGAATAAAGACACGCTGTACAGTCTGCATAACAACACCATCATCTTGAACGGGTTGGAAAATTTTTACCCGTGCAAGCATGTCTGGTTTTAACAACTCAGACGGTTCCTTAATTTTCACTTTTGCTTCAACGGTGTTCTTCTGCTGATCTGCTTTATGAACAAATCTAAGCACTTCGCCTTCAAAGGGTGTATTCGGTAACACATCTACAGTGACTTCAGCAGGAAAGCCAACGCTAACCTTTGATGCATCTGCAAGTGGTATATCGGCTCTCACTTGGAGCATTGTCGGGTCATATAGGTGTACAACGTGTGATGTGTGCTCCCCGCCAAATCTCACGATTGAACCTGGTGACATAAGTCGCTCAATGACAATGCCATCGATGGGCGACTTGATTGTGCAGCGGTCAAGTGCAAGTTGTGCAGTGTCAACCGCAACGGAAGCACTCTCAACATTTGCCATTGCGATTCCAATACGTGCTTCTGATGCAAGCAGTTGTAAACGAAGTCTTTCTGTTGGTCCTACAGCAACAGCGCCACTGTCAACGAGTTTTATCTTACGTGAGTATTCATCCGCAAGTGATTGCATGCTTGCTGTTGCCTCATGAAGTTCTGCTTCCTTGACCTTTAACTGAGCGTGTACGGCTTCAAGAGCGAGCCTGTTGTCGTCTGATACAAGCGTCGCCACAGGCTGTCCTTTAATAACGGAATCACCTTCTAAAACAAGAATGTTTTCAATGATGCCTTGGGTTAATGCACTCGCAAAAACGGCATAGGGTTCTGCTTCAACCCAGCCAGGCGCTTGAATGATTGAAGTGCCTTGGTCTGAAGCCCCATCGATAACGTCACTTTCGATTGTCTTGACGACAACTGTGATGCTTTTGACTGGCGTTGAAGGTTTAAGCGATTGGTAACTCGACACGGCAAGTACACCAATAGTCACAACGACGATAAAAATGGGAATGCCTAGGCGAGTGATGACGTTGCGTTTCGGTTGTGGGATGGAGTGATTCATTTGTCTCCCTCCTTGTTTATTGTTTTGAATGTTCCACCAACTGCGAATTGGAGGTTGTAATAAGCGGTAGCTAACGCTTGCTCTTTTTCGACGAGCCCCATCCTTGCATTTAGATATGCAAGTTGACTTTGTAGGACTTGAAGTTCAGAAACTTCACCTTCACGTTGAAGTAATTGATTGTTGTAAACAATGACACGAGCCGGCTGGACTTGAGTCTGTTGAACAATTTCTTTTTGACTTATGGCATGTATCAACGAGTTAAATGATGATTGAACCTCAGACTGAACGGCTATCATTGTGTGCAAATGCTCTGCAACAGATTGTTCTAGTTTGGCATCAGCAATTGCCTCTTTCGCATCTTTGTCTAGTTGAAGCGTAATATTCGCGCCCGGCATGAGTGCTTCGCGTTCGTTGAAGCTCTCATTCAACGCTAGAGTGCCGGTTATTTCTGGCGGACTTGCAAGCCCAAGTTGAGCAGTTCGCTGTTGAACAACGGCATGTGAAGTCAAAAGGTCAAATCGCTGAGATTGAGCAAGTGTTAGCAATTGTTCAATCTGAAAGTCATTCAGAGTAATGTCTAGTTGATTTCGGTTGTCATCGAGAATAAATGTTGTATGTGTTGGATGCCCCAATAATGTTGCAAGTTCGATGTATGCATTTGTGGTTTGTTCTTGAACTGTATCAAGGAGCAATTCAATAGTTCCATACTGTTTTTTGTCTTCTTCGATGTGGAGTGCTGACTCTTCGCCGATTTCAAACCAATTTTGTTCATGCTCAAGTCGGGCTTCAGCTAACTGAAGAAGTTCAGTAGCGAAAAACATTTGAGCTTCGGCATGTGATAGTTTTATGTACGCGACGCTTACATTTCGTTTGAGTTCCATTGCTCGATGGGATGCTGTCAGAATCGATTGCTTAAGAGTTGCATCTGCAGATGCAATTTTGTCAGGTCTTGTCCAAATCCACGAAAGACCTTGCATGCCTCTAAGCACAAGGGGTGCGCCACTCAAGCCATCAGTTGCGATGCCGAAAGCCCCGGAAATAGTGGGGTTTGGTAGCTGTCCAGCCTGCGTAAGTTCTGCGCTTCGCTGAACCACGACTGCTAACTCTTTCCGGAGTTTTGCGTCGTTTGCAATGGCAATGCCAATAGCAACATCTAGTGT
>JAYZCQ010000102.1:0-9702 GCA_036338245.1 Planctomycetota bacterium | reverse complement strand
AGCACTGACAATAACTGGCTTCCGACAGAAGCACCCAATAGCACTGATATGGTTGTTGTCAGTGGATGGGGAAGTTTTATACATTTCAATCAAGATGCAACTGTCAAACAATTTGAAGCTATTGAGGGAATATATGAATTAATACTAAATGGTCAAACTCTAAAAGTATTGGGCAACAAAAATAGTCTCAATATTGGCCATCATTTAACTGATTGGCTTTTCGAACTTGGAATAGTCAATGGCACTGTTGAAGCTGATAATGTAGATGTTTCAGCGACAGGGAATATATGGTTTAATGAGGGCATACTCAGATCTGATCAGCCAGTTCTGATTCGCAACAACGCTAATATTTATGGGAAAGGCACAATTGATGCAGATGTTTATCTCGCTGGCGATCATCTCATGGATAGTGTAAATAGAAGATATCCTGCTATTAATGGCGACTATTACTTGTCTGAATATCCCACTGAAGAAATCACTGGATCTGGGAAATTAATTTTCTACCTTCGAGACTATATCGAGTCTGGTGGCGAAGCTAAATTGAACATTGATGGAACTGCATATTTAGGCGGCGTACTACAAATAGGCGCTTGGAATCACACACTAAATATTGGCGAAACAATAACAATTCTTGAAACTACTGAAGGCATTTCTGGAAATTTTGATTCTGTTTTAGCAAATGGCTTTAGCGATGATGAAGTCCCAATCATTTCGATTGTTTCAAATGTCTCTGGAGGCCAAAGCCTTGTTATGACTCTTAATTCAATCTCGGAACTGGTAGGCTTCAGTGACCCAGACTCAACGAGTTTAAACACTGTCCCCGATGATGTAGAGTTAGCAGATTTTGACGGTGATGGCTTTGTTGATCTTGTTTTATCTTTACCAGATGAAAATATAAATGGTGGTGATACAGATGAAATTCTAATCTTGTTCAATGGTGGGACAAGCTCTGGTGAATGGAATGGGTTCAGCGGTGGCTCTCAGCAAATAACTGTTGGCAATACCCCAGCTGGTATAACCACCGGCGACTTTGATGGAGATGGTGATATAGATATCGCTGTAGCCAATAAAGATGACGACACTATCTCTGCTTTAGAAAACCAGCCCAATCTAAGAGGCAATCCTAATTTTGTCTTGTTTGAAATTGATGCAGGCTATTACACTGAAGAAACTGTAAGACCCGCAGATGTCACAGCAGGAAAATTCTCTAATAGCGGTGAAATGGATTTAGCAATAGCAAATAGTGGCGACTCGATGATGGTAGTAATCAATGGTCCAATCTTTAACGCTGGCCTAATGCCTTCAGGCAGCCAAAACAACTCCCCAGGAGGAGCTGGCAGTATTGATCCTGGAGATGTCAACAATGACAAAGACTTAGATGTAGTCAATGTATCTAACGATAATGGAAAAACAAATTCATTTAAAGGAACGACAATGGCAGTTGGAGGTTTGGGATATGGCGATCCTAGTGTTTTAGACATGGGCGTTACTATTACCGAACAACTTATTGTTGACATAGATGGCAACGGCAAAGATGACATACTTGTATGTGATCCGGAATCAAACGCCATAGTAATCGCATTACAAAGAGTAGATGGCACATATAAAACGCCCTCAATCTTAGCTTTAGATGCAGCACAAGAAGGTGGTGGAGATGTCTGGTACGTAAATCCGAAATCATTGACCGCCTTTGATATTGATGCAGATGGAGATTTAGATTTAGCAATAGTTGCTGAAAATAACAATGCAGAAAAGGCGACTGCAATTTATAGAAATGATTCTAGTGGTGGCCTGCTTCTACTTTCACTTGTAGATGAACAAGGGACAGGCACTAATCCAATCTTAGCCAAATCTGGGGACTTAGACTCTGATGGCTATGAAGACCTTCTTATGATTAGTGAAAATGTTGATCAGCTAGCCGGCGGCAATGATTACGCTGGCACAACTGAATCCGCATTGAATGACTTAGTAAAAAGCACTCCATGCCCAAGCGACCTAAATGGAGATGACTATGTGAATGTCGATGACCTACTACTTCTGATTGCTGCATGGGGCAACACTTCTGGAGATGAAGACATCAACAGCGATGGTTCGGTCAATGTCGACGATATGCTCTTGCTCATTGCCGCATGGGGCAGTTGCCCGCGATAGAATAGTGGCATGACGCCAAAAGCGGCTCAGAAGAAGAAGAGTAAGGCATCCAATCCATGGTCGACGCCTGCGATGCAGCAGTACCGTGCCATGAAAGATTCGCATCCCGAGTGCGTGCTCTTCTTTCGCATGGGTGACTTCTATGAAATGTTTGACGAAGACGCCAGAGTCGTTTCAAAAGCGATTGGGTTGTCGCTTACCCAACGAGGTAACGGCATTGACATGGCAGGCGTACCCTTCCATGCTGCTGAAAACTACATCAGTAAACTAGTTAAGGAAGGGTTCCGAATCGCTGTATGCGAACAGTTGGAAGATCCCGCCGAAGCCAAAGGTGTAGTTAAACGAGGGGTCACAAGAATTGTGACACCAGGCACGCTCATTGACGAATCCTTATTAGATGACTCAACCGTGAATTTGCTTGCTGCAAGCAAATGCAATGGAACAACGGCATTTGTGGCGACAACCGAACTCTCAACGGGTTCATTTGAATGTTACACCTGCCCTATTCACCGCATTGATGATTTGTTTGAAAGACTACTTATCTCTGAACTGATTGTTCCGGAAGATGATGAAACGCTCATCCAAGTTGCAACTCGACAAGGCATTGCCGTCACTACTCGGCCTCAATGGATGTTCCAAACGGATGAAGGAGAGTCAACACTGTGTAAGGCATATGGCGTAACCACAACAGAGGGTTTTGGAATTGGCGAATCACCTGACACAATTGGAACTGCTGGCGCACTTCTTCAGTATGTTCAAGAAACACAAACATCAAGCGATGCACTCGTTCACTTAACGCCACCGTCAATGAATCACAGCGACGCTGTGATTGCACTCGATGCCACAACCATTCGATCGCTTGAGATTGAAAAGACCATTCGCAGCGGCGAAGTTGAGGGTTCTCTTCTATGGGTCATGCAACAATGTAAAACACCAATGGGCAAGCGAATGATGCGTAAATGGCTTTGCGAACCGCTTGCACAGAAAGATGCTATTGAGGTGAGGCAAGCAGTTGTCGGCGCATTTATCTTTGAAAGCGAACGCTTCAATTCTTTAGGACAAACTTTGCAAAGTATCCAAGATGTCGCACGCATTTGCGGGCGAATTTCAATGAGTCGCGTAACACCAAGAGATATTGTGGCACTAGGACAATCACTCACTGCATGTGATTCTCTTACTGAACTTCTCGATATTTCAGCATGTAAATCGATGCACGATACGCTTTCTTCACTCAATGAAACATTGCAATCCCTTGCACAGAGTATTTGCAATCAGTGCGTCGACAATCCCCCAGCACACATGAGAGATGGCGGACTCTTTAAAGACGGTGTTGATGGCGTGCTCGATGAAGCAAGACACTTGCAGCGGGATGCCGGAACATGGCTTGCGGAATATCAAGCAAGCATCGTAGAAGAAACTGAGTTGAATACAATCAAAGTTGGGTTTAACAAAGTCTTTGGGTATTACATTGAAGTATCACACGCACAAACAGAAAAAGTGCCATTATCTTTTACTCGCAAGCAGACATTAAAGAATGCCGAACGGTACATCACGCCAGAACTAAAGGAGTTTGAAGAGAAAGTACTTAGTGCAGAATCAGATGCACTCAAGCGAGAACAAGAACTCTTTACGCTTCTATGCGAAACCATCGCTTCACACATCAGTGAGATTGCAGCATTTGGAGAGATTGTTGCACAAGCAGATGTCCTGCTCAGTTTTGCAGATGTTGCAAAAAAATATGGGTATACGAAGCCACGCATTTCAGAGAAGCCCCTGCTTCACATCGAAGATGGCCGACATCCTGTTCTTGACCGCTTGCTTGAACATGAGTTTGTTGCCAACAACTGTTCACTTGATGAACACTCTTTTGCAATCATCACTGGACCAAACATGGCTGGTAAATCGACTTACATCCGCCAAGTTGCACTCATTACGCTTCTCGCCCACACCGGTAGTTATGTACCTGCCTCTACTGCACACATTGGTTTAGTCGACAAAATATTCACCCGAGTCGGTGCAAGCGATGAACTTCACTCTGGGCAATCGACATTTATGGTTGAGATGGTCGAAACTGCAAACATCTTAAACAACGCAACACCTCGCAGCGTTGTTATTCTTGATGAGATTGGTCGTGGCACAAGCACTCTAGACGGATTATCACTTGCGTGGGCGATTGCAGAGCGTCTCTCGGAAAACGGTTGCAGGACACTTTTTGCAACGCATTACCATGAACTCACTACATTGGCAGAATCACAACCAAAAGTGAAAAATGAACACGTCAAGATTAGAGAATGGAAAGATGATATCGTCTTCCTTTACCAAATTGAAGAAGGCAAGAGCGACCGAAGTTATGGCATCCACGTTGCAAAAATTGCTGGTGTGCCTAAAGACGTCGTCAAGAGGGCAAACCAAATACTTGATTCGCTATCTGTGCAATCCCAAGATCATAGTGTTGAGGCAATCCCTGAGAATTCGCAAATCGATTTGTTTACACAATATGCGGACCATCCCATGATTGATGAGCTTAAATCTCTTAACTTAGACGCAATGAGTCCGATGGATGCATTTGAACTTCTAAGAAAACTGCAAGATGATTTAGATACTTAATCACCATGTTTTTGGCGAAGACGTGGGCTGAGTCGCAGTAACAATTGCACACGTTCAAACTCATCAAGCCAGTCCTGCATTGTTGATTGAAACTCATCTTCTGGAATGACTGCAGTTGGCAAATCACAAGATGCACCGAGTGACTTTGCCGCTTTTGCCCTGTATCGCGTGAGCGTTCGATCTCCCATAACACTTACAGGCTCAAAATCTTCTGACATAAAAAGAACTGTTGGAACGCGGTTACCTTGATTAATTGAAAGATGTTCGGATAGTTCTTTTGCAACATCTCGATCGAGCCATTTTAACTCAATGGCAGGTGAACCACTTGCAATTCCTTGCAACATTGGACCCTGGCTTGAACAGTCTCCACACCATACACCTGATACACAAAGCACCTTCATCTCACGACTGAAGGAATCAAGCAATGATTGCTGAGAGTCAGCAAGCTCACACCGCTTATCATTCTCACGCCAAGGCACGGCTTTATCTGGTGAAACTGCAAGGTATTCTTCATATGACATGGCTTGTTTAAACCAAGTCTTCAGAGCTTCACCTGAGAGTCCAATGGGCATAAAAATTACTCCTGAGGAGGCCAGAAAATCCAGTCACCGCCTTTGTCTGAACCAAAAACATGCGCATGGCGGTTGTAGATCCCTGCATCATCTTGAAGATTTGCACCAACTGAGTAAATGATTGGGTGACGCTCACCAGTTGCAATTCGAAGTGACTCCCCAGACCATGAGTCCCTAACATTTGCCCCTTCAAGCGTTTTTGGCCAAGCCCCACTCGATTGATAGGACTCAATGGCGTAAATTGTTGCAAGCAATCCATCAATATTCCCTGTTGTATACATCGATTGGAGAATGACACGATCAAGTGCTGGCATCAACAAGTCAATAAGGAAGTTCTTATTGAACATAAAGCTATGCCCTAAATCATCATATTCCGGAAACGGCTCTTTCATTGCAGCAAGCTCACCGAGCGAATACTGTTTCTTCGATTCGATTACTGATAATCTGCTGTCATATTCATCACGAAGTTCTTTCCGTGAGGCGTGAACTATGTCAGCAATAGGAGCGAAAAGAGCAGGCATATATGAAAAGTCTTCATAAGAGTTTGCAGCACTTTGCAAATACATAAGGCTTTGCGAAGCCTCAATTGGAATCAAAGAGCCATCACCATTCCCATCATCTGTATACATTCGCTGAAGCAAATCCAACACAAGATAACGCTCGCCATCAAATCGGATGTCTGTAACTTCCTTAAGCGACTGCAAATCCCTCACAATGGCTTTGAGTGATTCATCATCAAACAAGAAGGGCTCATGAGACAATATTGCGCTTGTCGTATAAATACCAAGATTCATTAAGGAATGCGAAACCAAATCGCTAATTAACACCGGGTGTTCTCGAACATGTTTTGCCATGTTGAAAATAGCTTGAATGTCTTCTAGACAAACACTTGCATCGCCTTGATAAGCCGCAATTTTTGCATCAGTTGCAAGTGCCCTTCCCATTGCCCGGTAATGGCTGAGCTGAGGCATCATAAGCGAGAACAAAAAGTCATCTGTCTCGGTTCCTGCTTGCTCTTCAGCATATTGATTTGGAAATACCTCGCTGTCTTCTTCTGCAACGCTGCCAAGAACAAGACCTGAACCTGCCATCTTGGAAGCTTTGCGAATAATCACTATGGTTTCTTGATGACTTTCAATCCATGAGTCGTAATGTGACCATCCCTCATGAGTTGGCCATGTTGGCTCATCAAAGGAAGGGTCATCATAAATCTGGTAAATGTTTGGTTCAGGATCTAATCGAAGTGCAACCGAGGCTTCTCGATAAAGTGGCCATGCTCGGTCATCTTCCGGTATCGCAGCTGCAACCTCATTGATCTTTGCCTTGTAATCAACTGCTATATTCGCTGTCCGCTGCACAGCGATAAAGACCCAAATACCGTAGACAAGAACGAAAATCCCAATGCAGAGTCCGATGTAGAAAAGCCATTTCTTTAGCATTCAAATAGTGTAACTGCTTTTCTTAGTTTTTCACGAAACAAGTTTGGAACACGCTTCTAAGACTGTAGGAACGCCCTCGCCGCTCACACCAGAGCAAACTAGCGCGTTATCAATCGGAAGCTCCTCAAAGATTGACTGCATGAGCGTAAGGCGATCTTCCTCAGGAATCATGTCAATTTTGTTTAAGACAACCAGTTCCTTCTTCGCAGCAAGTTCAGGTGAATAACGCTCAAGTTCGCTTCGAATCGTCTTGTAGTTTTCAACTGGATTACTTCCATCAACTGGGCAAATGTCAACGAGGTGCAGCAACACTTTCGTTCGCTCAATATGCTTGAGGAATCGGTGTCCAAGACCTGCACCATCTGAAGCGCCTTCAATAAGTCCGGGGATATCAGCGATGACTAGCCGGCGATTGATATCAAGTTCGGCAATACCAAGATGAGGATGCAATGTTGTAAAGGGATAGTCTGCTGTTTTCGGCTTCGCTGCTGACACTGCTGTTAGGAACGTAGATTTCCCCGCGTTGGGCAAACCGACCAATCCTATATCAGCAATTAGTTTTAGTTCAAGATTAAGAATTTTTTCAACGTATGGCTCGCCATGCGTAAATTCTCGCGGCGCTTGATTAGTCGCAGATTTGAAGTGCTCGTTGCCAAAGCCACCCTTCCCGCCTTGAACAACAATGACGCGTTGCCCTTCCTTAGAAATGTCTGCAATCAGTCCACCACTCTCTTCGTCTGTGACGAGCGTTCCAAGAGGCACATGTACAATGCGATCCGCTCCGTTAGCGCCATGCATCTGGCTACCTTTGCCCTGTCCGCCATGACCAGCTCTGTAGTGTGGCTTGTGCGTGAGCGGAAGTAGCGTTCCGACTGACTCATCGCCTACGAGTACGACCGAACCACCGTCGCCGCCATCACCACCATTAGGACCACCCTTTGGGATGAACTTTTCACGGCGAAAACTCATACAACCATCACCGCCCTTGCCACTGCGGACAAAGATTCTTGCTCGGTCAATTAACATTTCAATTCAGCTTAGTGGAATTCCGGGGTCCTGGGGTCCGGAGTTTAGCCAACCGCTGTGTACTGCGGCACATCAGGATTTGCTGGAACTATGTCTACAAATCTGCCTCTGAAGCGAACGAGCCCTGGCTCTGTTGCATAGAGAGTATCATCGTTACCACGACGCACTAAGTAACCTGCTTTAAACTTCGTACCACACTGACGAACGATGATTGAACCTGCTTTCGCAGTTTCACCACTGTACAACTTAATACCACGATATTGTGGGTTTGAATCGCGTCCGTTGTTGGTTGAACCACCACTCTTCTTATGGGCCACAGCAAAGCTCCTTACTTCGTATTCCAGCCACGTGCTGGAGCCCCGTATTGTATCAAAAAGCAAGTACGCTTCAACCCCTCAGTAACACCCCTAGTGGGATTACCTGAAAATCCACTTTTGAACGACTTCATCGCCATTGATTGCGTCCCTATCATCTGTCGTCAGCCGTCGCGTGCTCGTTCCGCCACTGACTGGTCGAGTTGGAAGCGGTGTGAGTTGCAAGCCATCGAGAGGACCATCGACTTTCCATGAGAGTTGAATCACACGGTGAAGTTTGTGTTTCTCACCTGTGAGCGGGTGAATCACATCAGCAGTGTCACCACTGACTCCTGCGACAAAGACTTGAATTTCTTTAGCACGCTCATCGCCTGCTCTCCAGATGACGAGCCCGCGAATCGCATTCTCCTTGCCTTGAAGGAATTTGCCCGTCGCGTTCGATTGAGATTTCAATAACTCATCGCCGTAGACATCGAGTAATCGAAGTTGGACATCACGGGGGACGTCTTTGCCATCGACAATGATTTCACCCTTGTCCGTGACAAGTTCCATATTTGGAGTCCACTGGCGGTCGTTGCCTGTATTGTTGGTTACTTCATAACGCATGACCCAGTAGCCATCACCACTTTCTTCATCACGGTAGAACGCAAGGTCGCCTGCGTCAAAGTCAAACTGCCAGCGTTTGGCGTGGTCTGTTGCTTTGGGATACGCTGACGCAATCGTTGTGCAAGCCAAAACGAATAAGGTGATGAGTGATAGGAAGATGATGTGCTTTTTCATACAGAAACTCCTGTTCCATATTCTAGCAGTAGGATATGCCTTCAGTACACATGAATACGAAGAAACATGAGGACATTGCAGCAGAATTAATTGCTGGCAAACAAGGTGGGATTCGCCTCCTTAAGGTATTGCGCTCTCGGTCTGAATACGGCTACACTTTCTACGTTGAGGATGGCGTCGCCCTCCTCTCTGTCATCAATCAAGGCAGAACCGCTTCACTATTAACGAGTATTCCTTCTAGTGGCGTTGAGGCAGAAGCTCTTCAAGCTCTCTTGGGCCAATCAATCAGCGAGTTGAGCAGACATAGAGTGACGCTCGCTCAAATTGTGCTAAACGATCCAGCTCCAAAGTTACAGATGCATGCCATCATTGAGGCGGGATTTGAGGAACTTGCCAAGCTTCGCTATCTAGAACGACAGACTAGTGTCGCGATACCCTGCCAGCCAAACGAGACTAAACATATAGGCCTTCACTTTCATTCCATGGAAACCAACAGTGATGTTGAACTAGGAAAAGTACTTGAAGAGACATACATCGGCTCACTTGATTGCCCCAATCTTTATGGCGTCCGTCCAATTCAAGACATCATCGATGGGCACCGGATGAGTTCACTGTATCAACCGGATTTTTGGTTCATCGGCACTATCGACGAGTCGCCAGTTTGCGTCCTGCTACTCAATCCAAATGAGGACGTTCTTGAACTCGCGTATATCGGCGTGATTCCAAGCCAAAGGGAACATGGCATTGCTGATTTCTGCCTTGCGAAAACAATCGAACTTGCACAACATCATAACTTTCAACGGATTACGCTTG
>JAYZCQ010000101.1:0-12105 GCA_036338245.1 Planctomycetota bacterium | reverse complement strand
AAAGGTCATAACAACACTTCACGAAGTTGTGACACTCGATAATGCCTCATCATTCCAACTTGATTTTCGCGGGTCAAAACTTTTTGGCTCTTCGTTTATTCGGTTGACCTCAGTTCAAGATGGCGCTGTGCAGCACCTTAATAGAAATACACTTGCTCAATGGCAATTCAAAAGCGCATGGCTTAACGGAGACACTGTCGTAGTCGAACTCATTATGGACAGCAACGATGACTCATCAAAACTAAACATTCACCAAGCCATAACATTTGAACAAACTGAAGTTGAGCAATCCATTTGCGGCGGTGTTGACGACAGAGAACTCAGTTATGAAGCAAGAACAGCAAGGGCAATGCCAATCGGTTGCACCGCGTGGATTATTGACGATGCCAATAGAACATTCTTGTCTGCAGGACATTGTTCAAATGGTGATGGAAGCGCACTTGGCATAATGCAATTCAATGTACCGCTCAGTGATGTAAACGGAAATTACCAACATCCAGGCCCCGATGATCAATATCCCGTTGATTTTGATTCAATTCAGTACTCGCCAGATACCTATATTGGAAATGACTGGGCTTACTTTGGATGTTTCCCAAACTCTGAAACTGGGCTTACTCCATTTGAAGCCCAACAATCCTTTTTTGAACTTGCAGATGAAGCGCCAGATGTGAATGGACAGCAAATTCGCATCACAGGTCACGGAACAACTTCTGCTCCAGTTAGCGACACATGGAATGGTGTTCAAAAAACACATGTCGGCCCATTTGTCGTAAGCGAGGATACCGTCATCGCTTACCAAACAGATACTACTGGTGGGAACAGTGGTTCGGCAGTGTTTGACGAGAGTTCAGGATTTGCTATTGGCATTCATACGAATGGCGGCTGTGATGGTTCAAGCAATCAAAATCATGGCTGCGCCATTCAAAATGCTGGGCTGCAAAACGCTCTAGCGAATCCCCAAGGCGTATGCATTCCAAACATTTTGCAGTTTGGATTCCCAAATGGGTTGCCAGAACAAACAGATCCAAACCAAACTACCGCTATTCACTTTAACGTTGGACCAGGTTCTCAAATGCCTAATGTTGACAGCGTGATGTTACATGTTTCAATTAACGGAAACATCATAGATGTTCCATCTCAACATCTTGGAGGCGAGTCATACACTGCTTCTATTCCTGCACTTGCTTGTGTAGATGATGTTTCATTTTGGTTCAGCGCACTTGGCAGTGGTGGAGATGTTGCGTATTCACCATTTAACTATGATGATGCTCCATACACAATTGCTGTGGGAGAAATCATAAAGGAACATTTTTTAACCGAATCTTTTGACGATGGCATCCCATCCAACTGGACGCTCGATGGGCTTTGGAATGCGACTTCATCGTGCTCACCTAATGGCAGTTGCGATCAAGCGCCATTTATGTACTTCGGCATTGAAAGCGGTTGCAGTTATGACAATGGAAGCACTGTATCGGGTTCTATAACTTCTCCTACATTTCAGTTTGACGACGCAGTTTTAGAAGTTGAAGTGTCATTTTGTTACGCTCTTATCACAGAAGATTTCAGCAGTTATGACCAAGCAACTGTTTCAGTTAATGGCACTCTCATTACTGAACTTGACGAATCAGAAAACTGGAACGAATTCTTGTTCACAACATCTCCTGATGAGAGTGGAATGCTAAGTCTTTCTTGGGGTTTTGATTCAGGAGATGATGTCTACAATGATTACAGGGGGTACCACATCGACAAACTTCAGTTAACTGCAGTAACCGTGGTATGCGATGACTCGAATGCCTGCCCAACTGATGTGAACGGTGACTTGATGACTAATGTAACTGATCTTCTTCAAGTCATAGATAGTTGGGGACAAAGCGACGTGCCTGCTGATGTCAATCAAGATGGCATTGTCAATGTTTCAGATGTACTGCTCATTGTCAGCGAGTGGGGGGCCTGTAATTAAGATTCAATCCTTTGGAAGCAATGCATCCACCTCACTGAGTTTCAAATGAATCCCGCGAATGTACGGCTTTTTGCTTTCATCCCAATGACCATAAGTCGCAGTAAAAATTGTTCCGTCAGGTAACAATTCAACGCCGGGATATGCGCAATCTCCACGATGGGTGTTGTCTGATAGTCGAATACGGTATTGACCGTCTTTACCCTGCTCTAAATCTTCAAAAGTGCCCACCCAAGCAACCCAATCTCCTTTGGTTGGACTCGCGTTGCCTGTGTCACGAAATGACACAAAAAGTCGTCCATCTTTTGTGTAAGTTGCTTGATGCCTGTCGCCCGTCAGCGAACCCGGCATTTCGACCGGCGCACTCCAAGTTTTGCCATTATCTTCACTGAAACAGATTTGACTACCTGCCTTGCGACTATTTTCTCTAAGAAGCATGGCGTATCGCTTTCCGTCTAGCGATTTAATCAGTCCTGGTTCACACAAATGGAGTTCCGGATTGTGCGCAACGACTCGCGGCGCGCTCCATGTCAGGCCGCCATCAGTCGAATCTACGGCATACACGTGAAACGCACTCCACTTCCCACCTTCTTTGATGAATCGACCATCATCGTGAAAGAATGCTGTGTAACAACCCTTCCCTGTTTCAATAATATCAGCCATTGCAACAATACCGCCATAATCACCAATCTTTTCTAACTCACTCCATGTCACGCCGTCATCTTCACTGACTGACATGCGAACGGGGTATAAACTTGAAAAGAGAATGAGCCGTTTCGTGCCTTCAGCATCTACTACGGGATACACATGCGGCGTTTCCTTAGAAGTCGCCCATGATTCAGGAACTGGCAAACGCTCACTCCATGTTTGCCCTCCATCAATACTTTTCTTCATAATTAGAGCGCCCCTGCCATGCCCCTTTGGATAGATGCAGAGAATCGTTTTTCCATCTTCAAGCAAGACTGTGGTTGGATGACCAAGATACTGCCCTGCTTCTTTATCGATAGTGACCTGCTTTTCAACATCATCAGCGATATCGACTTGAGGAATAGAAAACCCCCCTGGATTAAACAAAAACAAAGAGATGATGGAATGTATAATCACGGGTCCTATCATACTGAGAATACTATTATGATTTTCAAAACAATCTTAAGATTACTTTCCATAATGCAGTTAGTTGTATTAATGAACTGCGAGACCGTGCAGCGCGCTGAAGAAGTCAAACGACCAACTCGCGCTAACATCGGCAGTGATTACAGTGAAGTCCCAAGTATGCTTAGGGGAACAATCAAACAACACGTTGCGTTGATGGGCTATTCCAACACGTACCAAGATACATATGAACCAATCATTGCATCTGGTTACGGGCTTGTCGTTGGACTAAAAGGCACGGGCTCGAGTGACATTCCACCGCAAGTTCGCGCGCACATGATTGCCGACTTAGCACGTAGAGGTATCGGCGAGTCAACACGCGGCTGGGGTGATGTTACACCAGAGCAGCTCATTAACTCTGAAGACACCGCAGTTGTGATTATTGAAGCTGTGATTCCGCAAGCTGCTACAGGTCGTAAACCCAGCAGAGGAAACCTCAGAGCAGACCACCCTTCTCTTAGAGGAACACTTTTTGATGCCAGAATTAGGGCGGAGCCTAGCAGTGCAACAACCAGCCTAGAAGGCGGTTATCTACTGCCAACTCTTCTTCGCACTGGACAATTGACAACCGGTCGAAGTCAAACTCGAGAAGTTGCTTTTGTATCTGGTGATGTCTTTCTCAATCCTTTTGCGAATCCAGGCTCAGTAGGTTCCGATGCTGTGCGACGCACCTCCGGGCGAATTCTTAAAGGCGGCGAAGTTCTACACAACTTGCCAATGCGGCTCGTTCTACTTGAACCAAGCCACACACGTTCTTCACTGATACAAAATGCAATAAACCGCGTTTTCCCTGAAGAATTTGGTCAAGACGGACCAACTGCTCGCGGCATCAGTGATGAGCAAATTGAGATAAGAGTTCCCCCATCGTGGAAAGATGACGTTCCAACATTCATGGAAATCATGAACCACATCACTATCCGCTCACAACAACCGGAGTCCGTTGCAATGTCTGTCAAGCGATTGCTCATTACAGACCCAAGCCCGAAGAATGCCGATGCTGCATCGTGGAGATGGCGTGCACTTGGCGACCGAATTCTTCCAATTCTCCGCGACCTTTACGAATCGCCAGAGGACCTTCCGAGAAACGCTGCACTGAAAGCTGGTGGCAGACTCAAAGATCCCATTGCGATTCCATACTTGCTTGAAGAAACCAAACAAGATAATTCACTTGGCGCAAGAATTGAAGCCATACACTTGTTAACGACCATGCCGCAAGACCCTCGCATCATGTTTGGCTTACGGCCTCTTCTAGATTCAAACGATGTTGAGATTCGTCTGCAAGCTGCTGAAGCGCTCATCGAACGAAGAGATCCCGCTGTTCAGACGTTTAGCGTCGATGATAAATTTGATTTGCTATGGTTGCCATCAGAGCATGAACTTGTGTACGTCACACAATCAGGTGAACCAAGAATCATCATGACCGGCAATGTTGACATCCAAACACCGCTTTCGTTAAATGCTTGGAACAACAATCTACTTGTTAAAGAATCAGCAACTGACGATTCAATTCTAGATGTTCGATATCACAATGAGGAAAGCGGACAAACATCACACCACAACATTTCAACGTCTCTTCCAAACTTTACGATGTTTCTTGCACATCATTCAACACCTGAAGAACCAGCACCTGGTCTTGATCTCTCATATAGCAGAACGATTGGAGCTATTCACGAATTATGGCGTCAGGAATACCTCAATGCTGACTTCAAAGTTGAGCAAGACCGTTTACTTGCTGTTATTCAAAGACTTACGAACGATATGACGTTTACGCCAAGGCCTGATTTTCTATCTGAAGATGAAGAAACGCTGCCTCCACCTAAGTTCCTTGAGGTCCCAACACCTGAAGAACTTGGAATTACAGATACAGAAACATAAAAAACACCCGTTTATTGGCTATTTAGGGGCGATAACACCGATATTTTTCTTGTGAGAAATGGTAATCTAGTTACCATAGAGCATTCTAAGACCCATTTTTAACACAATAAATGCGGTTTAAAAAGAAATTACGGGGGTTTGCTTCAGGACGGAGCAAAGATAAGACAGGAGGTCCACATACATGCGACTATCTAAAATCACTATTTCAGGTTTCAAATCCTTCGCAGACACTACGGAGTTTGTGTTCGATGCGCCTGTCATAGGCATTGTTGGTCCAAATGGATGTGGCAAATCAAATGTCGTTGATGCAATCAAGTGGGTGCTGGGCGAACGTTCAGCCAAAAGCCTACGTGGCGAAGCAATGCTTGATGTTATTTTTGCTGGCTCAGCTGTGAGAAAACCACTTGGTTGTGCAAGCGTCACCCTCACCTTTGACAATCCAATCACAAATGCAACGTCGCCTGAAGATAAACGCTTCCTCTCAGTCGATAGCGATGAGGTTGGCGTGACTCGCAAACTCTATCGAGATGGCCGAAGTGAATACCTCATCAACGGTAACAAAGTTCGATTAAAAGATGTCAAGGAACTATTCCTTGACACAGGCATTGGCACAAATGCGTACTCAATCATTGAGCAAGGAAGAGTTGCTGCAATGGTGAACGCGAATCCTACTGAACGGAGATCCATTCTTGAAGAAGCTGCGGGTGTCGCTAGATTTAAGACCAGACGAAAAGAAGCTGAACGTAAACTAGAACGCAGCGAAGTTAATCTTGTAAGAGTTCGCGAACAATTAGCGAACACCGAACGAAGACTTCGTATCGTCAAAGGTCAAGCTGAAAAAGCACGCAAGTTTAAAGACCTTGATGCCAAGTATCAACATTTGAGAAAACATGTCGCGCTTGACACCTATCATGAACTGCATGAAAAACTTATTGGCTTAACCTCTGCATGCAATACTATTGAACAGAAACGCCAAGAAACAGCTCAGCAAGTTTTACATCTAGAAGATGAAAAACGCATGTGCGAATCAACCCGGCATGAGTTGCACACAAATAATCAATCACTCCTTCAGCAATCTGCTCAATACGATTCCAATATCACGCACACAAAACAACGCATTGAAATGCTTGAGCGTTCTATTGCAGATCAGAAGGAACAGGTTGAATCGGACCGCTCTTCGTATGCTCAGTTAAAGTCCAAGATTGCTACTCTTGAAGCTAATAAGATAGACGCTTCAGAACAAATTGCTTCATCTGCAGAAACACTTGCTGACATAGAACGTGAAGTTGAAACACTAACCACCTCACATACTGAATATCAACAACAACTTGTTTCATTACAAGATGAACTTGCCTCTTTACAAGATGAATTGGAGACGCTCAGTGTCAAACAATCTCAGCACCAGTCAATCGTCGGCGCGATTAATGAGAGGCTTGCAGGATTCACGACTCAAAAGGAACGCTTAACCGAACAGCGAACATCGTTATCAAGTGAGTTAGCCTCGCTGAAACATCGATGCGAGAACACTCAAGAGAGGTTTTCGAAAGTTCGGGATACTGTTCAAAAACACGAACAAGTCTTAAGAGCGCACGACCAATCGGCTCACGCTATCAGCGAAAAAGCAAAAACACTTGCGACCAACCTTGAAAAACTAAGGCATAAACGCGCTGCTTCTGGTTCAAGGCTACACCTTCTAGAAGAAATGCAGCAAGCAAGAGAAGGGCTCACAGATGCTGTCAAACACATCCTGGATTCGCCTGACACATTCCCAAATGTAAAGGGCATGGTTGGCGACTTTCTAGACGCAAACCACGCTGATGCACATCTCGTTGAGATTGCTCTCGGCCAAAACATTCAACTACTTCTCATTGACAATAACGAATCAGTTGAACTTATCGAAGCTTCGCTAGATGAAGGCTCTGGCCGCGTGGGTCTTCTTTCTCAAACGCGAAGTAAGCATTCCACCACTCCACTCCAATCCTCGCAAGCAACGCCCCTCCTTACGCTGTTGAACATTGCAGACTGTGCAAAAGAGGCTATCTCAAACTTGCTTGAAACAACTGCTGTGATTGGATCCCTAGAACTTGCAAAACAAATGCAACAAACAAATCCAACTTGGAGATTTGTAACACCTCAAGGTGAATTGCTCGAATCTGATGGCAGAATATTTATTGGCAAGACTACTGCTGGCGACCAGAAGGGTTGGCTTACACGAAGAATCGAAATCAACGCCCTCTCAATTGAAGTGAAAGTTCTCGACACTCAAATTGAACAACTTCAATCGCAGTTAAGTGAGTTGATGCATGAAACTGAACAAGCAAAACATCAACAACGTCAGTCCTCGGAACAATTAAAAAACGCTCGCAATGAGGCAATTGAACTTGAGCATGAACTCAAGGGCATCCAAAGTGAATCCGAACGGTGCCAACGTCAAGTCGCGACAAACGATACTGAAAACTGCGAGTTAGAAACTCTAATCACATCGAGTCAATCAGAACTTAAAGACTCAAGTTTCGCATCTAATGCAATTGAAGAAGCGATTGCTGTACACAATACAAATCGGAACAGCAAACGTAACGTTGTTGATCAGCACACTGCGACACTCCAATCAATCACTGACCAGTTAACAAGTAAAAGAATTGACTTAGGCACAGCGACCGAGAAACATGAATCTAATAGAAGCGAGTTGCGGCATGTGACAAGTGCCCTTGAAGAGCAACAACGACAATATCGAATCCAACACGACCAAATTGCGCGAAAATTGAGTCAAGTTGATCAAACTGAAGCAACAATTTTTGAATGTAAGAATGACATTAAATCACAAGAACAAAAAGCGCATACTTGTAAACAAGAACTTGATGCATTCCATAACAATGTCAAACGAGCTGAGCAATCAATTGAAGACGCTGCTGTAAAACTTAACACAGCCAGAAACACTGGCACGCAACTTGACAGACAATGGGTGTCCGTAGAAGGCAGCAAACGCGAAGCTGAAGTTAAGAGAGAGTCTTTAGAAGAACGCATGTTTGAAGAGTCTGAGATTGATATCAATCTTCAATACAAGCGATGGAGATCGCAAGCGTCAAGCGATGCTAGGCCCGCTGAGAACCGCGAAGAAATGGATGCTGAAGCGAATAATCTTCGTGACGAAATCAAAGGGCTTGGAAATGTCAACATCGATGCTATCGAAGAAGAACAAACGCTTGAAGAACGCAATGTAGACCTTGCTAATCAAGTCGTTGACATCGATGCTTCAGTTGCATCACTCAAGGAACTCATCGATGAACTTGAAGAACTCAGCAAGACTAGATTTGAAGAAACATTCAATATTATTCGTGAGCAGTTTGCAGGCCCTCAAGGCATGTTTAGAAAACTCTTTGGTGGTGGTAGCGCAGACATCATGCTACTACCTGATGAAGATGGCTCAATTGATTTGCTTGAAGCGGGAATCGAGATTAAGGCGAAGCCGCCAGGGAAACAACCTCGCGTAATATCTCAACTCAGCGGCGGCGAAAAAGCAATGACTGCTGTTGCTCTATTGCTTAGCATCTTCAAGGCGAAACCTTCACCATTCTGTATTCTTGACGAAGTTGATGCCGCACTTGACGAAGCAAACAACCACCGGTTTGCACGTTCTATCCATGACTTCTTAGACCACAGTCACTTCATTGTCATCACCCACCACAAACGCACGATGATGGAATGCAACAAACTCTATGGCGTCACCATGCAAGAACGCGGCGTTTCCCGTCACGTCTCAGTCAGCATCGACGAAGTTGGCAACGAAGGTGAAATCTCAAAACAGGCTCAAGAGCGACTTGAAGAAACACCCCTCGTTGAAACAGTTGCTACACCTCAAGCAGAAACTGTTGCATAGCGTTCCAAAGCGATTGAAGCTGTGGTGATGGCGGATCCCCATTCGAGAATGGATTTGCTGTGTTAAAAACATGATTTGCACCATCAATAATAACTCGATGCCCATGACATTGCTCTGCAATCTCAGCACTTGCTGAAACCGGGACGCTTTCGTCTCCATCTCCATGGACGATGAGTACTGGGCAGTCGATGTTTTGAACGAGGTTTAGCAAGTTGTGATTTTCAGGGTCATCGATTTGCTCTTCCATAAAACACGCCCCTACTTTCAAGTCCTGATTCGTTCTTGCAGATGGTGAAACAAGAAAGCCCTTGCTAAGCAATTCTGCCTGAGTTTCATTGTTCAGCGACAAGCACGTCGAAGGCGCGGCAATTGAGATGAGCTTGTATGGCTTTACTTCTCCTCTACTAGCCGCAAGCAAACAGGCAACACCGCCTCTTGAGTGCCCAATGATGCACAAAGGCAGCTCAGGTTGCCTGAAGGTGTCTGCAAGAACTTTCAAATCTTCAACCTGTCTGTTCCACGTATCTTTCTCAAACAAATCAGGACGCTCAAAAGCATCTACCCCTGCCCGCATCCCAGAATGCGCAAAGTTGAATCGATGTGAGATAAAACCAATTGAAGCGAGTTGACGAGATATCCAAGGAAACATGCCATAATCTTTATACCCTTTAAACCCGTGCGCGAGGAGCGTCACTCCGCGAGCAACTCCGTCCGGAGCTTCAGTGGAACCATAAATGGTCTCACCATGACTGCCGACAATCGTCCAATGATTTGTGTTCATAGGGTCATCCTACTCCAAACAAGGTGCTTAGTGAATTAAGATACAACTATGGCACAGCCTACTATTCAAATCGATTGCCTAATCTTTGGCGGCGGAGTTGCTGGGCTGTTTACACTCAACAAATGTACAGAACTAGGCTACCACGCCCTTCTCCTTGAATCCAATGCTCTTGGACATGGGCAAACAATTGATTCGCAAGGCATCATTCATGGCGGCCTGAAGTATGAGATTACGCATGGCGGACATGATTCCGCTGTAGCAATTAGAGAAATGCCAACACATTGGCGTAGAGCCCTTGCAGGCGAATCAAAGCTAAACTTATCCGATGTGCAACTCAGAGCAGACAATTGCTATGTATGGAAAACAAAATCACTCACTTCTCGCTTAGGTTTCTTTGGTGCAAAAATGGCGCTCCGAGTTAAACCTGAAGTCCTCGATAACGAGGAGAGACCTAAATGGTTAAGTAGCAAAGGCATCACGGTTGCCCGCCTCGCTGAACAAGTCATCGAGCCAAGAAGTTTGCTCGAAGTGCTCAGTAAGAAGTTAGAAGATAGGCTATTACTTACCGCTTCAGGCGGCGTCGAAATTAGCAAAGAAGATGAACGCTGGAGAGTATCACTCTTAAATCCCCAAACAGGTGAGCCACTGAACATCCTCGCAAATGACATTGTGCTCACCGCAGGAAGTGGAAACGAGACTCTTAGAACGCAGTTTGGGCTTAGTTCTCAAGCTACGCAAATACGGCCACTTCATATGGTCCTTGTCAGAGGAAACTTGCCAATCATCAACGGACACTGCATTGATGGCGCAAAGACGAGAGTAACAATTACAACAACGACCGATTACGCAGGCAGAAAAGTTTGGCAAGTTGGTGGCCAACTTGCTGAGGATGGCGTCAACATGGAACCTGCTCAATTGATTTGCCATGCATCCAAAGAGTTACATGCAACCTTGCCCAACTTCGATTTGTCTCAAGCGGAGTTCTTAACGTATCGATCAGCGCGTGCTGAACAATTCGCAAAGGGCAAAAGGCCGCAAGATGTTTCGGTTGAATCTGAGCAGAGCGTCCATACATGCTTCCCAACAAAACTAGCTTTTGCCCCGAGACTTGCTGAGACAATCGTTACAAAACTACAGCCCAAAGCAGAAAACGGTGACTCAGTGTATTCAAAACTCGGATGGCCAAAACCAATGGTCGCCCTTCCGGCTTGGGAAACTGACGCGATTTGGAATACGCCAGAGGTGCTATGCACATGACCCTACCAACACTTAGCAAACTAGGATTTGGTGCGTATCAGATTGGCCGCGAGCCAACTGACAAATACGCCTTTGCGGGCACACCGCTACCAACTGAATCGGAAGCAGAACAACTACTAAACGGCGTTCTAGACTGTGGGATCACGCTTATCGACACAGCGCCAGCGTACGGCGTCAGTGAAGAACGAATCGGCAAGTACATCAGCCATCGGAGGGATGAATACCTCCTGTCTTCAAAGGTTGGCGAATGCGTTGATGGTTCTTTTGATTTTTCATGTGATGGCATGGCTGCTTCAGTTGAACAATCGCTCAAGACACTCAAAACTGACTATCTTGATTACCTACTTATTCATGCTCCGCCTGATGACCTATGGGTACTAACTGAAAGTGACGCTGTTTCATTCATGTGCGAAGCTAAACAAAAGGGACTAGCGAAACTCATCGGCTTCAGTGGTAAAACAATTGAAGCACAACTGCAAGCAATTGAGTGGTCAGATGTCATGATGATTGAATACAGTCTTGCCAACCAAAGCCAAGAAGAAGTAGTTCTCGCAGCACATGAATCAAACACAACTGTGCTTGCGAAAAAAACACTTAACAGTGGTCATCTTCCTCCGCAAGAGGCGATTCGCTTTTTGTTATGTGATAGCCCCGCATCAAGTTCCATTGATTCAATTGTCATTGGGAGCAAGTCACTCCCAAGAATGGAAGAGAATCAACAACTCTTCACAACTTTGTAACGATAATCGACTTGCCAATTTTCAAACGACGAGCGTCGAGTGAAGGGTTTGCATCAAGAATTACTCGATACAAATTCGCATCACCATAGTGAGACTCCGCAATGGATGAAAGCGTGTCATTTTCTTGAATGACATACTGCTTCATGTCGACGATTTCATTTTCTACGACAACTGTTTTAGCTGGCGTTGTAACAGCGGTTGATGTTGGAATTCGCAAGACTCGCCCTGTTCTGATTGAACTCGGATCACCAATTGAGTTAAATTCGGCGATGACCTGCCATTTTGAAAAGCCGCCAGCCTCTCTTGAAGCGATTTCACCAAGCGTTTCACCTTCCTTAACGGTATATAAGAAAAATGCTGGCACGATAGCTGTTTCAACGACCTTCGTTTCGACGGGCGTTTCAACAATTGTTTCTATGATTGGAGCTGGGGGGAACGAGTTCTCGATGGTAAGTGGGATATTTGC
>JAYZCQ010000100.1:0-6827 GCA_036338245.1 Planctomycetota bacterium | reverse complement strand
CCGATGGCATTCAAATGGTTGACTGCAAATGCTACGAACGGAGTGTCTACAAGACCGACATCAATTACTTCTGCACCGACTGCAAGCATCCCTTCCTTGAGAGCAGCAACAAGCGATGGCGAATGCGGTCTCATATCGTAGCCAACAACTATTGGTCCACTTTGCCCGCTTTCTTCCATGAGCAATCTAGCAGTGCCCACACCGATTCGTTTTGCGATGAGTTCATTGAGCGGATCTGGGTAAAGCGCTCGTACGTCATATGCTTTAAATACTGTCATAAGAGGTGTACATCATACCTTTTGTTTAATCAAAATAATCTTCAGTTGCTAAATCCACAACTTCAACCCCTTCAGGAAGTGATGCTAGAAATGCTTGCCCGTAAAACTTTCTAACAATCCGGGAATCTAGGACTGAAACATCTCCACGGTCATCACTTGAGCGAATCAAACGCCCAATACCCTGCCTAAACTTGATGACTGCTCTTGGAAGTTGGTCTTCCATAAATGGATTTCCACCCTCTGCTTTTATGAGTTCTTGCCTTGCTTCAACAAGCGGTTTGTCCGGCACATCAAATGGAAGCCTAGTGATAATCACATTTCTCAAATTGTGACCCCGAACATCTACACCTTGCCAAAAACTTGCTGTGCCAAAGAGAACTGCTGACTCATTTTCTTTAAATGAGTTTAATAATGCCGTTCTGGTTTGCTCCCTGCCATGAACAAGCAACTCAAAACCAAGCAACTCAAGGCGCTCGCGAGCAAGGTTTTCAACGCCATCAACCATCCTAAAACTGGTGAAGAGTACAAACGCTCCACCCTGCGTTCTTGAAACCATATCTACGATACGGTCAGCAAGTTTTTCTACATAAGCGTTATTGGAAGGTTCTGGAATTGTCGAGTCAACCCATGCCCTCATCTGCCTAGGGAAATCAAAAGGACTTCCCAATTGAAGTTCGGTTGCTTCATCACAACCAAGACGCTTTTTGATAAGTGAAAAGTCGCCGCCACCTGTAGCAAGTGTTGCAGATGTCATGACTACAGAAGCCTCATGGTTAAACAAGTGCTCCTTTAGCAGGTCTGACACATCGACCGCGTAGCACTTTAAAACTGGTCTAGGAACAACATTCCTAGTTGTTTTAGCAGGCACCCCTTCAATTGCGTAGACGCAGCCTTGAATACTTTGGTCCATCACTAAATCTGAAAGCGTCGACAACTCTTTTGCTCTCTGAGCAAACGCTTGAACTTCAAGCGCTTCACCATCATCACCAATCGACTCCTTAAGAATCGTTAAGTGATGAGACAATTTGAGAAGAGGCCCACTAATTAGGTTGTCAATGAAGTTCTTTTCGAGAACACGACCATTCTGAGGCGCATGCGTTTGCTTCCAATCAATCATTTCATCGAAGAACATCCGCGAGGCATCCCTACAGGCTTGAACCAACGAGATACATTGCTTGCGAAGTTCAGGAGCGTCGTTTGCTGATTGGAGTGAAAAGAGAAAACCCTTCGATGCAGCCTTTCGAGATGTCGGAACAAGGCTTTTAAGAAGGTAATCAATTTGGGCTTCAGAAATTGAAGCACCAAAGTGATTCGCAGCAACATCTTCAATTGCGTGAGCTTCATCAAAAATGACATGGTCGTATCGAGGCAAGAAACCTGCGCTTCTCATTCTTAGTGCTAAGTCTGAAAAGAACAGGGCATGGTTACAAACGAGGAGATTCCCTCGCTCCATTGCACGCCTTGACGCCTGATAAAAACAAGTGTCATAAGTTGCACATTTCTTACCTAGACATCTTCCTGATTCACTACGAATGAGTTCCCAGACATCGCCTCTTGGAAGAACCTCTAACGAAGATTTAGAACCATCTTTAGTAGTGTTCGCCCATTGAGCAAGTTCTTGCAGTTGCTCGCGTCCATGCTTGTCTTGTATCAACGAAGTTTGCTTTTCCATCGCCCTTTGCAATCTGCGAAGCGAAACATAATTGGCTCTACCTTTCACTAGCACAGGCGAAAAAGTTTCATCAAATGCATCCTGCAATATCGGAATGTCTTTTTGAATGAGTTGTTCTTGCAACGTGATTGTGTGCGTTGCTATCACAATTGTTTCACCAAATTCAATTGCTCTTCTTATTGCTGGCACAAGATATGCGATTGATTTTCCGACGCCAGTCCCTGCCTCTACTAAAAGCGATGACTTGTCTTGCAGTGCTTGCTGAACTGAATCTGCCATTTGTAATTGTTGAAGTCTCGGCTCCCAGTGAGGCAATCTACGCGATAGCCCGCCTCCATCAATAAACAAAGAGTCTACGATTGTCACCAGTCAACCGCCTTTGCCAAGTGGCATCCGCTTAGGTTCACCTGCTTGTCTTGGATAGGCCTTTGGAGTTTTCTTAGTCTTGAGATACGAAACAATTGTGCCTGTTTTTGTTTGCGTCATATCTTCAAATATACAGCCAAGAATGCTTGCTGCCTTTTTAGCTTGCTGAACTTCTTCTTCGGCCTTTTGACCTTTAACTGCAAGGAACTTGCCGTCAATCTTAAGAAACGGTACTGTTAACTCAAGCAAGGTTGGCATTGCCCCAACTGCTCTCGATACAACAACATCTGCCATGCCTCTAAATCCACCGTCATCTGAAGCAAGTTGCTCTGCCCTTTCAGCTAATACGGTGACGTTTTCTAACTCAAGCGCTTCTACAACTTCACTTAGAAACAGCGCTTTCTTTTTAGTAGTTTCTACGAGCACGAAAGTCATTTCAGGAAGCGTTATTGCTAACGGGATTCCGGGGAGACCTCCACCACTTCCAATATCTATGACATGTTCACACTGAAGTTCAGTGAGAATCGGAAGCAGTGTTAGGGAATCGTAGATGTGCCGTTCCCATGCTTCTTCCATCGACTTCACCGCTGTTAGATTCATGACCTGATTTTTTTGATACAGAAGATGCAAATACAATGACAGTTGAACTAAGTCACCATCATCAAACTCGATGCCGAGCGTAGCGATGTCATTTAAAAATGTGGCTGGAATTGTATCTTCTTGATTCACAAGATCCATTTTAACTAAACAAAAAGCCTTCACGTGTCATCATGGGGTCGCGATGTCTTGAAATGTTAAATAAAACGCCTGCCATACACCAAGTGACGACCAAACTTGAACCACCTGCACTGACAAATGGAAGTGTCAGACCTGTAATTGGTGCAATCCCAAGAGTCATGGCGGTGTTAATGACCATTTGTCCTAAAATCATTGCAGTTAACCCCACAGCAACTAGGCGAGGGAATGGGTCTTTGCAAGTAATGGATGCGCATAAACCTCCTATCGCAAACATGAGATAGAGTAGCCACATCCCGATTGCGCCTAGAAAACCAAATCGCAAACAAATAACTGCAAAAATCATGTCGTTATGTTCTTCAGGTAAGTGATTTGACTTGAGCAATTCAGCCGCCTTCTCCTTGCTGACCCCTGATAAGCCGCCTGAGCCAATGAGTGTCATTGCTCTCGCGCCTTGATAGCCAATGGATTGTTCAAACCGATCGTCACCTTCAATCTGTGCAATCAATGCTTGTATCCGATCTTTCTGGTGAGGCCTAAGCAGCGGATACATCGCAAGTGAAGCAACCATACCTATACAAGCAATCAAAATGAGATGTTTAAACTTAGCACCCGCTGCTATCAGCATTGCAATCAATGCTGGAAGAAAAAGCATTGCCGTCCCTAAGTCTGGCTCTACGACAATGAGTAACATTGGGGGCAATGCAATCAATAACACTGTCACAAGACCCTTCATTTCACGGTAGTGATTTTTAAATCTCAAATATGAGGCAAGAGCTAATACAAACCCAATCTTTACAAGTTCCGACGGCTGCATGTCCATCACGACGACATTAATCCATCGCCTCGCACCATTGCGTGGATGCACAAGAAAATCAGGCATGCCTGGAATAATAAGGACGACTAACAACGCCATTCCAATTCCAAAGAACCACCAACTACCCTGCCTTAAGCGTTGAACAGGAATCAAAACTGTTCCGAACGCAAAGACTACACCGACAAGTGCTAAAACCAATTGTCTGGAAGCAGTCGCTGGCCTTGTCGTTTCAATTGCTTCAATACCAAGCCATGTCAACAGAGCCGCTGCAATCAAAACAAACCAGCCAGCATGAAGACTAAACATTGAATACGATTTCTTCCTAGGCATTAATTGAAATATCCCTCACGTTGCAAAGCATACAAAACTTGATTTGCAATTGGACCGGCGACGCGGCCGCCACTCCCGCCATTTTCTACGAGAACTGCTACCACAATAGATGGCCTATCATGTTCTGCCGGTGCAGCCATCACTAAAAACCACGAATGGTCTAATCCTACAATTGGATTGTCAAAACCTTCAATGTAAAACGGCGGCGCTTCTGCGGTTCCTGTCTTACCCCACAGTTTTACTCCATCAATTGTGAATATTCGTTCTTCAGACGACGCTGAATGTCTAAGAAGAGAACCAGTACCATGCCTCTTTTGAATTGAATCTTGCAAGCCAAGAAGCGCAATATCAACACTCTCTTTACTTAATTGCAAATCCGTACCAACTGCATCATTCTTCAAGAGTGATGGTGTTTTCCATATACCACCCCTTGCAAGTGTTGCATACGATGCAGCAGCGTGGAGCGGCGTCCATGTGAGTGCGCCCTGCCCAATTGCAATACTGACAGTTTCAAAAGCAATTGCACCTCTCTGCTTGAGTTGGGCAATATCGCTATCCGTGGGCATGTGACCAAAAGATTCAATGGAGTTACTTGGTTCTGTTGAGGTTAACAATTTGTGCAATGGCTTGCCCAAGCCGTATCTTTTGTACCAATCTAGCAACCTTTCAAATCCGAGCCTTGAACCCAACTCATAAAAGTAGATGTTGCACGAACGAGCAATTGCTTCTCTTCCCATCAGGTGGCTATGCGTTTGAAAATTAAAGCGGTCACGATAAATCCAACATCTTGCAGCATCTTTCACGCCATCAAAATAGTGCCCTGTGCATTCAATCGCTTCAGTTGTTTGAACTTCTTTCTCAGCAACTGCGGCTGTGTACACCATAGGTTTCAAGATTGAGCCGGGCGGATACAAACCCTCGGCGGCACGATTCAGCCAAGGATAACCATCGATATCAACTTCATCATCAAGGGCTGGCGAAGAAGTCATTGCAAGTATCTCGCTTGTCCCTGCATCCAACACGACAATTGCTCCTCTTAAGGGCAACCCCTCTGGAAGTAACCCATTGCGATGCCACGGCTGAACATTCATGAATGCAAGTTCTTGCGAGAGGATTGCTTCAATTCGCGCTTGCAACTCAATGTCAAGAGTAATGGAAACATCCAAACCGCCAATCGGCAACACTCTTTTGATTTCGTCGCCTTGCTTATTCAGGGTAACTTTACCTCGGTATCCCCTGAGTAAACTTTCTAGTTCAGACTCGATGCCCCGCTTTCCGACTTCATCACCGACGCGGTAGCCTTGTAAGTTAACACCGCGTTTTGTAGTAAACGGCATTCGACTAATGTCTTCTTCCCAAACATCTTCTCTGACATCACCGATAAGAAGTTCGCCAACTGAGTGCAACTCAACAACTGGATTATTAAAGGTTCTAATTGGTGTTGGGAATGACGCACCATCAAGTTGAACTGTTTGAGTCCTTAGTGGATACTCCCTCGTTCTGTCATACTCAATTGCAATCGCATTTGGAATCTCATCTTGCAACTTTTTAAACTGAAACACTATGTCATCACTAACATCTGAAAGAATGATGTGATTGGTACGCTGTTCACGAATAGGCCTCGCAACGAATTCCACTCTCTCGCCAAACCTTTTTTGATGAGCAGACTCTTGCCGTTCCCAAACAACTTCAGCAAGGTTTGTGACTGAAGAGCGAATGAGTTGCAAGCGTTCTTCAAGTGCGACTCGTGAAATTTGCCCAATATCAGAAACACGGTTCCAGAAGAGTTCAAGTTCTTGTTTGGCCGGCGGAAGGAATGCGTCAATCTGATCCTGCCGCTCTTCTGGTGATAGAGAAAGCCACCGTTGATGTCCCACAGATGACCGTGCATCTTGAACCGCTTGTTCTTGCGTTATGTCACCTGTGATGTAGTCCCATCTCACGGCAACCGCATAAGACGGCACATCTTGTGCGATGATTCTTCCTTTGCGGTCTTTGATTGCACCACGAAATGTTGGAAGATACTGAACTGAAAGCAACCGACTTTCCGCCTTTTGGTACCGCTGGGAATGTTCCACAACCATTAACCGAAATGCTTGCACACTGAGGATTCCAATAACTAGGAACAATATTGCGCCAAGCCAGATAAGTCGTCTATGAAAAAGGATGAGTTGATTAAACATAAGGGACCGCTAATTTCTAGTAAGGTACAACGAAATGATACCGCTCTTCTCACTTCTTGGATGAATCACGGACATGCCTTCAGTAACTCTTATCGTCAGCACGTACAACAACCCTGATGTTCTTAGGCGAGTGCTTGAAGCATTGCAATGCCAATCGGATCAAGTGTTTGAACTCATCATTGCAGATGATGGCTCAACTGAAGAGACTGCTCAACTCGTTGAACTGTTCAATGACACCCTACGGTGCACTCACTTGTGGCAAGAGGACGATGGATTTCGGAAGAGCGTAATCCTGAATAAGGCAATTCTCAAAGCAACTGGCGACACGCTTGCATTCTTAGATGGCGACTGCATTCCAAGAACGCATTTTATTAGGCACGTTAAATCACTTGCTGCCAAAAACAGAGTCATTGGGTGCAGCAGAATCTTACTTGACCAGACCATTT
>JAYZCQ010000099.1:0-9487 GCA_036338245.1 Planctomycetota bacterium | reverse complement strand
CTTGTCCTTGCAATCGTCGTTGGGATTCGATTTATCGGATTAGGGCATCCGGTTTTTAAGCGACTTGGCACAATATTACTATCACTTGTTTCGTTACAACTTCTCTTAGGTGGCGGGGCACTGATAGCAATTATGATTCATAAAGGCGAAACTATTCCTGTTTACGAAGTGTTAATGACGACTTCGCACCAAGCCAATGGCGCGTTGCTTTTAGCAACGAGCGTCATGTGTTTTGTTTGGTCAATTCGATTTAAGTCTAAAGGAACGGCATCTTGATTGATTTGTTTATAGCTGCACTTGTGTTTGTTCAAGAACCGGAAGTGCTCAAAACTGAAGGACATAGCCCGCTAGTCTTTTCGCTTACGCACGATGGCTCGCAAGGTGAGACAATCTCTGGCAGGGTATACGTTAGTTTGACACGAGGCGCTATTCCTCCACTCGGTAGTCCCAGCCCGCATAATCCAGAACCCTTCTTTGGAATTGATGTTCACGATTGGGTTGCTGGCGAAGTGCTTCTCGTCGACGAAACTGCAGATGCAAGTGTTGCTCCGCCGCATGAGATTGGTGAAGGTCCTTGGAAAGCTATAGCCATGTTTAGAACACCAAACAACGCCTCGCGAATCGCATATGAGGGCGGTCTTCATAGCATGCCAGCCATCATTACTGCGCCGCCTACGGATGCTGGAACGATTTCTTTGTCGCTGGATAAACCAATCCTTGCGAGAGAATGGAAAGAACATAAAAATCTACGGCTCGTGCACATGAAGAGCGAACTGTTAAGCAGTGAACTTGGACGGGAGATTACGCATGACGCGTGTGTTATTGTTCCGGATGACTACAACCCTAACCGGGCAGAACCATATCCTGTGATGTATTGGATTGGCGGTTATGGCAGCGATCATTATGGCGGCCGCTTTATGAAATCACTTTTTACAGGCAGCGATTATGACGATCAGATTTGCAGAGTAGTGCTAAACAGCCAATGCTATAACGGGCACCATCTTTTCGCTGATTCACCCAACAACGGCTCTCGTTTAACAGCGTTTATTACAGAATTCCTTCCAGAACTTGAAGAGACATACAACTTGGGGCAGTCAAGTAATATGCGAGCCCTTGCGGGCCACTCAGATGGCGGTTGGGCATCGTTGTGGATTCTTGTTCACTACCCAGAGATGTTTAGAGGCGCATGGTCACTCGCCCCAAGTCCGATTCATTTCAAACATTTTTTCACGTGTGATATATATGACGAACAAGCAAACATGTACGTCGATGGTGAAGGCAAAGAGAGGCCCGTCGCGAGGAATGGCTTGACACCATCAGTTTGGATGAGAGGGTTAACCGCTCAAGATGATGTCGTAAAGAACGGTGGCATTATTGCTATGTATGATTGGGTGTTTAGCCCAAAAGGTACGGATGGGCGTGCAGCGCATTTGTTTAATCACGAAACTGGTGAAGTGAAGAAAGAGGTAGCAAACGCTTGGAAAGCCTATGACATATTAGAAGTGCTTCGATCAAACTGGGAAACGCTAAATCCTAAGTTAAGTGGAAAGATAAATATCATTGCAGCAGAATATGACACATACTATTTAGAAGAGAGCGTTATCGCGATGAAGCAATTTTTTGAAGAGCATGATTTTGACGCACACATTTTTGTCAAGCCTGATGCAAATCACGGTTTAGTGTTTAACGTTCAAGTGATTCGCCAGATGGATGAGTGGTTTGCTAGAAGCCTAGGCCTCGCAAACAACCAAGAAAAACCGATGGGTCCTGTGCCAGCACCATGACTCAGAACCAAGAGCAACTCCCTGAAGGTATCGTCATTGCAATTGAATGTGATGATGAGCGACTCGACCGAGCATGTAGACAACTCATGTCAAAGGCTGTGAATAGTGTTGAGACGACTGGAAAATTTTCATTAGTGTTAAGTTCAAATGAGTTGCTTGACCGTTTTTACCAACAACTGATGGTTGACCCAGACTTGAGGGGGATGCCATGGAATGCAACGCAGTTATGGAAACTCGAAGAAGGCGATGATGAAGCATTTCAGTCGATTGCGTTTCACTCTGGAATGCCAGAAGAAAATGCGCATCAAGAAGATGCACTGACGCTGAGTGCTTCAAATGGCGAGATGTCGTTTGATTGTGCCGTGCTTAGTATTGATGACGTTGAATCCATCACGCCTGCGTTGGCAGACAATTGTTCGATGTTGCTTGTGATTGCTGATGACAGGCAGAGGCTTGTTGAGTCAAATGGACTTCCTAAACATGAACAAATATTTTGGTTTACTTCAACGATTAGTTTGCGTGAAGAAAATCTTTAAGAATCTCTGCAGCAGCAAGTGCGTCTCTGAGTTTCTTTTTCTGCTTATGTGTTTTTCCGCTTTGGTTCAATAGTTCTTCAGCTGCCGCACTCGTGAGCCGTTCGTCTTGAAACTCTATAGGGATATGGATGCTCTCTTGTAGTTTCTCTGCAAATGTTTGTGTGAGTTTGCTTCGCTGACTTTCACTTCCATCCATGTTCAGCGGAAGCCCCATCACAATGCAGTCGATGCCATGTTCAGCGATTACGGATTGAATCTCATGAATGAGTTGTTCACCGAGCGGCGTCTCTAGGACTGTGATGGGTTGAACGATGCGGACGATGTCGTCGCCAACTGCAAGTCCCGTTCGTTTGTCACCTAAGTCGACCGCAAGGTAATTCATTGAAGTGATTCGTCAACTAGAGCGTGCATTTCCTTGACTCGCTGCGCTTCGCTCGCGGGGAACACGAGCGTTGCGTCTGGCGTGTGCACAATGATGAGGTCTTCGCAACCAATCGTTGTAATGGTGTGCAGTTTGTCAGATGAAACCGCAAGGACATTTGTTGAATCGAGGTGGACTGCTTTGGTGTCACTTCGATTGCCACTTTTGTCTGCAACAAGCGTTTCGCCATATGTTGGCCAAGAACCAACATCAAGCCATGTCACAGTCATAGGAACGGTGCAAATGTTGACACCATCATCATCTGAAGCGGGTTCCATCATGCCGTAGTCAACACTAATTTTTGGAAGTACTTGGTAGACACGCTCGATTGTAGAGGCCTCATCGGGTGTGCCAAGCGACGCAGCGATTTCCATGATGCCGTTGTAATTCTCGGGTTGAACACGACGTAGTGTTTCTAGGAATGTTCCGGCGTGAAAGATGAACATGCCGCTATTCCAGGCGAAACATCCTGATTCAATGTACTCAGTCGCGGTTGCTTCATCTGGCTTCTCAACAAAGCGAACGCATTCATTTGCATTTTTTCCGATTGCTTTGCCGAGTTCGACATATCCATAGCCAGTTGCGGGGTAAGTTGGTGTAATGCCAAAAGTGATGAAACGGTTGTTTGATTCTTCAACGAGTTTGAAGCCGGCATCGAGGCACCGTGCAAACTCATCTTGAGGTGTGATGATATGGTCTGCGGTGAGCACTGCGAAGATTGCGCCTTGGTCGTGGTGGTGAAGAACTGCAGCTGTGAGTGCTACAGCGTTGAGGGTGTCTCTTCCCATTGGTTCACCAATAAGGTGTCCCTGCTTAAGCGTAGGAACGGCGTTGTAAATTGAAGACTCGTGTGCCGAACCGGCACAAATCCACTGACATTCTTCTGGAACGACTCCCTTTAATCGACTTGCTGCGATGCCTAAGAGCGAAACACCGTCAAACAGTGGAATGAGTTGCTTGGGCTCTTGCCCTCTACTCATTGGCCAAAGTCGCTTGCCACTTCCGCCAGCCATAATCATGGCATGTCTCATGTCTTTCCTTTCAATTGAAACGTCGCTTGCACGATTTGGTCTGCGGAATCTATCTCTGGTTCCATCGCGATGACTTTACTGACAAGTTGTCTCGCGTCTTTGCGGGACTCGCCAAGTTGCATCAGCATTTCAATTGCGTCGCTGTAGAGCGGGGAAGTGTTTGACTCAATGACAGATGCAACTTGACCTGCAAACTCATCGACTTTCCCATGGAGTGCAGCAATGATGGTTTCAGCCGAACGCTTGCCGATCTCTGGCAAATCAGTTAATGATGAGACGTCACGCTGTGCAATTGCTGCCGCTGTTTCATTAAAAGGTCTGATGAGCGCTCTTAATGCTTTGCGATTGCCAATGCCTTTAACAGTTGTAAACAACACAAAAAACGATCTGTTCGTTTCATTGGAAAAACCAATGAGGCGTGGAGCGAAAGAAGTCCCTTGGGATTGGGATTCCAAGTAGTGAATAGTATGAAACTCTACATCGCTTCCGATTTTTGATTGAAGGGTAGGGATATCTGCAGCTGGGATGAGCAGAGCATAGGTGAGAGCGCCAACTTCAAGAATAGCTTCACACGAATGCACGTCTATAAGTTTTCCTTTGATTCGCGTAATCACTCTATTAGTCTACCAATGGCCATCCTGTTTCTTCGGCAAAACGTTCTCTTAATGCGGAAGTTATTTCTTCACCGTTCATTGAATCTGGGAATGACACAAAATCAATGAAGCGGACGACAGAATGCGAGCGTTCAAGCATCGCATCTTCAATGTCATCATTCACGGGCGTGCCATCAATCGTGGCGATGAGGACTTTCGCCTTGGTTTTTGCAATCATTGCACCTGCGCCCTCATTGAAGGGCTGAATAGTATTCCGTCCACCCTCAATTCGACCTTCTGGGAAGAGACCAATGACACCGCCAGATTTGAGGTGGCGAAGCGCAGTTCTTAGTGCCATCGAATCTTGCCCATCGCGATTGACAGGTATTGCCTCTGAAAGTTCCCAAATCAGTGAGAGTGAATTAATCATGTATTCAGACGCCATGAGCCACCGAATCTTGAACCTGCACTGCGATTGGATCAGTAGGGGGTCTACCGGGCTCTGGTGATTAGCAATCACGACAATTGGACCTGGAAACACGGATTGGGGAATGATGTCGACGCCGAATGCCTTAAGGCGGTGCATGGCGTGTACATAGGCTATATTGAAATACCAAATAGCTGCTGTGCGACCATCTCCCATAACCCGATTGCCAAGCCAAGGCAGGAATACACGCTGCGTCAAAGCAATGAGAAGGCACCAAACAATAAATAGGGCAGTAATCATCAACATTCTGCTTATATATCCTAGCCGAGAAGTGATTTGGTCGTTATCCTGCCACAAGTTTGCGCATGCAGACTACTGACTTCGTATGCCTCGTAGAGATGATATTCAATCGATTCTGATTCTAGGCTCTGGACCAATCGTTATTGGTCAAGGATGCGAATTTGAGTATTCTGGAACTCAAGCATGTAAAGCCCTTCGCGAGGAGGGCTACCGTGTTGTATTGGTCAACTCTAATCCAGCGACGATTATGACTGACCCCGAGTTTTCTGACCGACCCTATATTGAACCAATCACGCCTGATGCAGTCAGGCGTGTTTTTCAAAAAGAGATTGATGCCGGACACCCTATCGATGCGCTACTTCCAACTTTAGGCGGTCAAACCGCACTGAATTGTGCTTGTGAACTCGATGAGATTGGAACGCTGAAAGAGTTTGGCGTTGAAATGATTGGCGCCTCTCGGGAAGTGATTTTCAAAGCCGAAGATCGCGAAGAGTTCAGGCAAGTTGTTGAACGTACTGGATTGTCTCAAGCCAGAAGTGAAACTGTTTCCACAATGGAAGATGCGAATGCTTTCCTTGAGGAGATTGGCTTACCTGCGATTATTCGACCTGCCTTTACGCTCGGAGGAACAGGCGGGGGAATTGCGTACAATCGCGATGAGTTTGAAGAAATTGTCAAGCGAGGGCTTGATGCATCTCGCATTAACCAAGTCTTGATTGACAAATCACTTCTTGGCTGGAAAGAGTACGAACTGGAAGTTGTACGCGATAAAAATGACAACTGCGTCATTGTTTGTGGCATTGAAAACATTGACGCGATGGGTGTTCACACTGGCGATTCAATTACAGTTGCGCCAATCCAAACATTGACTGACAAGGAATACCAACGAATGCGAGATGGTGCGATTGCCATCATGCGCGAGGTTGGTGTTGACACGGGTGGCTCTAACGTTCAGTTTGCTGTAAACCCAGCAGATGGCGATCTTGTCGTAATTGAAATGAACCCTCGGGTTTCAAGAAGTTCCGCCCTTGCATCTAAAGCAACTGGTTTCCCAATTGCACGCATTGCTGCAAAACTTGCAGTTGGATACACCCTCGATGAACTTCGAAATGACATTACCCAGACAACATCAGCGTGTTTTGAACCTTCGATTGACTACGTTGTAACGAAAATGCCGCGGTGGACGTTCGAAAAGTTCCCTGAAGCAAATGAAACGCTCACAACGCAGATGAAATCTGTGGGCGAAGCGATGAGTATCGGTCGAACGTTTAAAGAGAGCTTCCAAAAAGCAATTCGCTCAATGGAAGTCAAGCGCTTTGGATATGGGCTTGATAAGAATGACTTATGGCTTCGCGCTAGCCGCGGTGACAGTGAAGTTGAATGGCCAATCGATGAAGACACAATGATTCGCAAACTCACTGTGCCGAGCCAAGGTCGCATGTACTACATCAGGTATGCAATGAAATGCGGATACTCCGTTGAACGTCTACATGAGTTGACCATGATTGATCCGTGGTTCCTTGACCAGTTGAAACAACTCGTAGAGTTTGAGGATGAGTTATGTGCAGTGAAAACTCTTGAAGAGATGCCAGCGCCGTTGATGTCGCGAGCAAAAGAATTTGGCTATTCCGACCCACAACTAGCGTATCTTTATTTTGACAAAGTCTCGACTGAGACGATTCTTAAAGTCAGGGAATATCGCAAGGCACTAAAGATTGAGCCGGTTTATAAACTCGTTGACACATGTGCAGCTGAGTTTGAAGCAGCGACCCCATATTACTATTCGACGTACGAACAACCCTTGTACGCAGTCGATGGCACGTCTTATGTTGACGATGAAGTGCGTATTACAGATGAGCGTAAGCTCGTGATTCTTGGGGGTGGCCCAAACCGAATTGGACAAGGCATCGAGTTTGATTACTGTTGTTGCCAAGCGTCATTTGCTGCAAAAGCAATGGGTTTTGAATCTGTCATGGTGAACTCAAACCCTGAAACAGTGAGTACGGATTTTGACACAAGCGATTTGTTGTTCTTTGAACCGCTCACACTTGAAGACACCTTGAACATTTTGGAACGGCTTAATGGCGGTGGCATTGAGAATATAGAGCGAACAGGAAACGTCGTTGGCGTCATCGTGCAGTTTGGTGGGCAAACGCCGCTCAATCTTGCACATGGACTTGCAAGTGCTGGCGTGCCAATTGTAGGCACAGGACTTGAAGCGATTGACCTTGCTGAGGACCGTGACCGTTTCAAGGCGATGCTTGATGAACTTGGTTTGAAACAGCCTGCAAATGGAATTGCGTATTCCCTTGAAGCAGCAGTTGATATTGCAAGTGACATTGGATACCCCGTATTGGTCAGACCAAGTTACGTCCTTGGTGGTCGCGGCATGGAAATTTGTAATGATGAAGCAGCGCTTCGGTATTACATGCAGACGGCAGTTGATGTGTCAGACTTGTCTGACGCACCTGTACTGATTGATAGATTCTTGTCTGAAGCAATCGAAATTGATGTCGATGTTGTGGCTGACTATGTGCCGCATAAAGAAACTTCATCTTCCCAAATGGAAATGTCTCAAGATGATTCCCAGGCAATTGTGTGCGGTGTCATGGAGCACATTGAACAAGCAGGCATTCACAGTGGTGATAGTTCTTGCGTCTTGCCACCTTATTCACTTCCAAACTCAATCGTTGATGAGTTGAAACGCCAAGCGTGTGCAATGGCAAAGCGACTTCAAGTTCGCGGTTTGATGAACGTTCAGTTTGCAGTCAAGGATGAACAGGTGTATGTCATTGAAGTGAATCCAAGAGCTTCAAGAACAGTACCGTTTGTTGCGAAGGCAAAAGGTATTGGCTGGTCAAACATCGCTGCCAAAGTCATGATGGGTGCATCGCTCAATTCACTTGGCGTTCGTGAAATTCCAGAGACTGGTTTCTTTGCAGTCAAAGAGCCGGCTTTCCCATTTGAAAAGTTCCCAGGCGTTGATGTCATACTTGGTCCTGAAATGCGTTCAACGGGTGAAGTCATGGGTATGGACCGTTCGCTTCCGATTGCGCTTGCTAAAGCAAAGATGTCTGTGAGCCGATCGCTTCCTACTTCAGGCCAAGTCTTCATGTCCGTTCGCGAGAGTGATAAGGAGCATGCAATACCAGTTGCTCGCTCCCTCGTCTCGATGGGCTTTGAAGTCTTTACCACGAGTGGTACGCATCAACTCCTAAAAATGCAGAGCGTTGACACCACGCTGATTCGAAAAATTTCAGAGGGCGCAAGACCAAACATTCTTGACAAGATTGCCAATGGCGAGATTGACCTCATCATCAACACGCCTACACGGACAGGTGCTCAAACTGACGAAGGACAGATTAGAGCAACCGCAGTCGAAGCGAGAATTCCGATGTTGACGACAATGACAGGTGCTAAGGCAGCAGTCGCTGCGATTGAAGCGCTTCGCGGTGGAACATGGTCGGTTTCTGCCCTTCAGGATTACTTCGGAACATTGGCTGAATGCGAGAATAAGTCAGAGCCATCGACTGTATAATTTCGACCTATGCCAGAGTGGCTTCCATCATTTTTAACACCGCAAGTCATCACTTCAGTGATTGTTGTTGTGCTTATTTTGCACCTTGCCCTTGGCGCTGCTGCATACCTCATTTTGCTTGAACGCAAAGTGTGTGCTTGGGTTCAAGACCGAATCGGTCCAAACCGTGTGGGCTTCCAAGGATTGTTACAGCCAATTGCTGACGGGCTCAAACTGTTTATGAAGGAAGACTTCATGCCAAAAGGTGTAGACAAAGGACTCTTTGTCTTAGCACCGGCGTTTACAGTCATTCCAGCGATGGTTGGATTCCTCGTGATTCCATGGGCTGGCGGATTGACGCTTGCAAGCGGCGAAACAGTCGCCATTATGGGCGCAAACATTAATATTGGCGTGGTCTACCTCATCGCGACGGGTTCACTTGGCGTGTATGGGGTTGCAGTGGGCGGTTGGGCATCCAATAACAAGTACGCATTCCTTGGTGGATTGAGAGCAAGTGCGCAAATCATCAGTTATGAAATTCCCATGGGACTGTGCTTGCTTTGCGTGATTCTTGCATCGGGGACACTTCTTCCTGAGACCATCGTCGCGCAGCAACTTGGCGGTCAATGGAACATCGTGCAACAACCACTTGTTGCAATTTTGTTCTACATTTGCTTGCTTGCTGAGGCCAATCGTGCTCCGTTTGACCTTGCTGAGGCAGAACAAGAACTCATTGGTGGTTGGCACACAGAATATTCTTCAATGCGTTGGGCACTCTTCTTCATGGGCGAATACATCCACCTCTTTGATGGCTCAGCATTCTTTGTCACGCTCTTCCTAGGTGGTTGGTCGCTTAATCCCGTGACAGGTTGGGATTT
>JAYZCQ010000098.1:0-18194 GCA_036338245.1 Planctomycetota bacterium | reverse complement strand
CGCTTATAAATCGGCCTGATACGCCTCATGACAACTGCGCGAGGGCAATTGTTCATTGTGATTGGGCTGTTGTGCACTGGCATGCGTCACGCAATGCGTTTGCTTTGTCAGTTCGTTCCCAAGAGAATGAACCTTCGCCGCACTCATTTGGTGTTCGACCAAAGTGACCGTGATACGCAGTGTGGGTATAAATCGGTGAAAGCAAGCCGAGCGTTTCGTTAATGCCGCGTGGCGTTAAAGCGAAGTGTTCTCTTACAAGTTCACTAAGTCGTTCTTCATCAACTTTTTCGGTGCCTTGGCAGTCTACGTATACGGAAATTGGCTCAGGATAACCAATGGCGTAACTGAGTTGCACTTCACACCGGTCAGCGAGTTCTGCTGCGACGATATTCTTTGCAATGTAACGAGCCATGTAAGCAGCGGAGCGGTCGACCTTACTTGGGTCTTTGCCACTGAATGCGCCACCACCGTGTCTACCCATACCACCATATGTGTCTACGATGATTTTTCGCCCAGTTAAGCCACAGTCACCTTTTGGGCCACCTATTTCAAATTTGCCAGTTGGGTTGACGTGAACAGCAATGTCATCATTCCACCATGAACCAAGAACAGGTTTCAATATGTGCTCAATGATTGCGTCTCGCAATCCCTCTTGGTTCTCAGACCACATTGGACCATGTTGCGTTGAAAGCACAACTGCTTTGACGCATTTTGGTTCGTGCCCGTCGTATTCAACAGTCACTTGTGATTTTGAATCTGGTCGTAGTTCTGGAATGATGTTTTCGCGTCGAACGTGTGTATGTTTTGCAACAAGTTGATGCGATAAATCAATTGCAAGTGGCATGAGTGATTCAGTGTCTTTGCACGCGAATCCAAACATGAGCCCTTGGTCGCCAGCGCCTTGTTCCTTGTGGAGTCCAGCATCAGAATCAACGCCTTGCCCAATGTCAGGAGATTGTTTATCAAGCGTGACCATGACAGCACAACTGTCAGCGTCAAAACCGAGTGTTGCATCGGTGTAGCCAATTCGGCGAATCGTATCACGAACAACCTTTGGAATATCAACATAGCCGTCACATGTGACCTCGCCAGCAACAACAACAAGGCCGGTTGTTACCATCGTTTCAACCGCAACGCGGCTGTTTGGGTCGACTGTTAACATGGCATCCAAAATAGCGTCTGAAATCTGGTCAGAGACTTTATCTGGGTGACCCATGGAAACGGATTCTGAAGTAAATAAGTGCGTGTTTGTCATCGCTGTTTCTTTCCCTCTCAAGGCGTGTATGATTCAAAAAACACAAAATAATGTGCTTAGGGGAGGTATTATATCATAAGAGAAAGCCCTCAAATGCTAGTCAAAATGGAACTGTCACGAATCTTAATACGCGAAATCGCGGACGCTCAATTCATCGAATTGCGTGAGATTGAGGGTGAACGCACATTCCCCATTGTGGTTGGTAAGCCCGAGGCTTATGCAATCGATAGAAGGCTCAAAGGCATCGAGCCACCGAGACCTCAAACGCTCGAGTTGCTTGCTTCAATCGTGGATGAAATGGGGTGTACATTCCAAGAGATTGTTATTGATGATTTGCAAGATGGCACATTCTTCGCCAAGTTAAAGATTGATTGTAAAGGCGAAGAAATCATTATTGACTCAAGACCCTCAGATGCCATTGCCCTTGGCATCGCTGCGAAAATTCCTATTCTTGTTGAAGAGCATGTCCTCGATGAAGTCGAGCATGATGGAGATGGTTATAGCTCACCCGAGACATTTGACTGGGACTAGTGTTGCAACATCCAACGTACACAATTAAACAGCGACCAGAAGAGTTCAAGGTCGATGAGGTGCCACTCTATGCTCCAAGTGGCGAAGGGGAGCATATCTATATCGGTGTTCGCAAAACTAACGTTTCTCACGAAGAACTCATTAGACGCGTAGCAAAATCTTTTGGAGTGAAACGGCATGATGTGGGTTCAGCAGGGCGGAAAGATTTGCATGCAGTTACCACTCAAGTATTGTCTGTATATCTACCAACTGGGGATATGATGGTTCCAGAATTGGGTGATGGTATTGACGTGCTGTGGTCAACAAGACATGAGAACAAACTTCGGACAGGCCATCTCATAGGGAATCGTTTTGATATTACTGTTCGGGATGTTAATCCCGCACATATTGTGTATGTCAATCAAAAATTAAAAGAAGTGACAGCTAACGGATTGCCAAACTTGTATGGATCACAACGTTTTGGGAATGACGGCATGAATCCAAAAATAGGGAAACTGCTGTTGCAAGGCAGTTGGGAGGAATGTGTCAATGTGCTTAGAACATCCAATGCTCGTTTTACAGTGCAATGGAATGATGATGAACCTCATAAACTTTGTAAAAATATTCCTAAATCAATGCGAAAGCTTTACCTCAACGCATTCCAATCAAAGCTGTTTAATGATGTGCTTCGAACAAGACAAGAACAAGGCCTCTTGAACACGTGCCTCGTTGGTGATTTAGTTTGGGCTCACGTTGGCAAGGGCAGTGCGTTTGAACTGGACGAGGATGAACTAGCTTCAGACACATTTGTTGAACGGATGAGGAACTGTCAAGTATCAGCAACAGGACCGCTCTTTGGAATAAAGATGCGCCAGTCTTCAGGAAAACCGCTTGAGATTGAACAACGCGTGCTTGCAGAGTCTGGCGTCACAGCTCAGCAGTTAGAGCAAGTCAAACAAATCATGAGCGGTTCAAGACGACCATTGCGTGTGCCAGTTTCTCAGCCCACACTCACAAGTGGCGTTGACGATCATGGTGACTTTATAAGAGTGCAGTTCGAACTTCCTGCGGGTAGTTATGCAACAGTATTGATTGATGAACTGCTTAACGTTTCGCCTTGAAGAAGGACTGTAGTATTGCCACGCAATCTTCTTCTAAAATGCCGCCTTCAACTTCACAACGGTGATTTAGTCTTTCGTCATTCGTAATCGTAAACAGCGATTCGCATGCACCTGACTTCGGATCACGTGCACCGAAGACTACTTTGTCCATTCTCGCATTCACAATTGCACCAGCACACATCGGACATGGTTCAAGTGTGACGTAGATTGTGCAACCATGAAGCCGCCAGCGCCCCAGGTGTTCTGCTGCTTGCTGAATTGCAATCATCTCTGCGTGAGCGGTAGGATTAAGCCCATGTTCTTTCGTGTTATAACCTTCGCCGATGATTTGTCCTTCGTGGATCACAACTGCCCCGATTGGAACTTCGTCTAGTTGCGACGCTTGTTCTGCCAGTTCAAGCGCTCTCTGCATCATGGTTTCATTCATCTTCAAGCTCGCCAGCAATTCTTCCTGCAGGTACAAAGACGATGAGCGCAATGCCGAGTTCATATAGGAAGTACATCGGAATGAGCATCATGAGCATTGAGATGGCATCTTGAGGCGTGATGACTGCTGAGAGAATTGCAAGTACGAGAAGGGCATACTTTCGATGGGCGCGGAGCCAATCAGGCGTCACAATTCCGAGCCAGCCAAGTAGTAGCATGACCATTGGCAATTGGAACGCGACTGCGATTGCAAACATCAGCATGATGGTGAAACTGAGGTAACTACTGAGTTGAAATTGCTGCGCAATGAGTGAACCATTATTCAGTGGAACAGAAAGTGTTTCAAGCATGCCTTCCTGTGAAGATGCAACTGCGATTTGCAACACCCCTTCAGGCATTTTGACCCATGTGTCGCCAACAGCAGCCGTTATTGGCTGAGTTTCATACACAGGCATCGCAGCGTTTGAGATGCTCTGACCGATTTCGATTGTTGCTTGGTTGAGTTCTACATTGCCAGCAAGCGTAACCATAAAGTTGAGAATCACTGGCAACATGATGTAATACATCAGCGCAAGACCAAGTACGCCAAGAATTGTAGAAAGCGGAATGAGGAAGTAAACGAACCTTCGTTCATGGTGATACAAGCCCGGCGATATGAATCGCCAAAGTTGATAGAGAATCCAAGGGCCAGCAGTTAAGATTGCTGCGCCAAGTGCAATCTTCATCTCTGCAATAAGAAACTCAGGCGGGCTGAGTACTTGTACTTGTGTAGGCAATCCATGTTTTTGTAACACGTCATATAGCGGAATAAGAAACCATCTCACAATTGGGTCAGCAAGTAAAAAGAAAATGACAGCGAGAGGGAGCGGTGGAATAATAGAAAGCAAGATTCGCTTTCGTAAATCCTCAATATGATCTCCAATCGACATCATTGTTGATATGGGTTTGTTCTTCTTTTCCATCATTACGGCTAAGGGATATTTTACTGAGGTCTGCGGTATACTGCCCAATCTCAACCATGACTAAAACGAACGATTATTACAAGATTCTTGGGGTTTCTAAAACCGCCACAGCGGATGAGATTCGAAAGGCTTATCGTAAACTTGCGAGAAAGTATCACCCCGATGTAAATAAAGATGCTGATGCAGTGACGAAGTTTGCCGAAGTACAAGAAGCATACGACACACTGTCAGATGCAGAAAAACGGAAGATGTATGACCAATTTGGTGCAGCTGGCCCAAGAGCATCAGGTTTTTCGGGCGGGCAACAGTGGTCACAGCAAGCAGGACAAGGTGGCGGATTCCAAGGCGGAAACGTAAACTTTGAAGATATTTTTGGAAGCGCGTTTGGTGGCGGAGGTGGTTCCCCATTCGGAGGTGGTGGTACGCCGAGTCCTCAAAAAGGGGCAGATAACACGGCATCAGTTACTGTGACTTTTGTGACGGCGCTCAAGGGCGGCTCTGAAGAGATTCAAGTTGACGGTTCAACTGCCTTATTAAAAATTCCTGCCGGCATTGAGAGCGGCAAAAAATTGCGACTCAAAGGGAAGGGCCAACTGGGATTACACGGCGGTCAAGCAGGCGATTTGCTCGTGACTGTGACAGTCGGCGGACACCCGCTCTATCGGCGAGATGGACTCGATGTTGAAATGGATATTCCGCTCAACATCGCAGAGGCTACCCTTGGAACAAAGATCTCGATCCCGCTTCCGCTTGGCGCAAGCGTTGAACTTGCCATTCCAGCAGGCGTTTCAAGTGGGAAGCGGCTGAGAGTGAAAGGTCAAGGATGCAAAGTCTCGGACACAAAAGTGGGAGACTTCTATGCAGTCATCTCAATCACTGCTCCCGAGACGCTTAATGAAGAAGCGAAGACTCTTGTCGAAGAGTTGAAGACTCATCTTCAGAACCCACGAGACGAAAGCACATTCAAAGATGTCGAATAAGGCAGTTGTCTTGCTTTCTGGAGGGCTTGATTCTGCAACTGTTCTTGCAATTGCAAAAGAACAGGGATATGAATGTCACGCGCTCAGTTTTGAATATGGGCAACGACATGAAAGTGAGATTAACGCTGCAAGGACTGTTGCAGAATCAATTGGGGTGACTGAACACCTTGTGCACGTTATTGATTTGTCGCAGTGGGGCGGTTCAGCATTAACCGCTGAGATTGAAGTGCCAAAAAACGGCGAAGACAATGGCATTCCAGTGACCTACGTTCCAGCCAGGAATACCATTTTCTTAAGTCACGCTCTAGGTTACGCAGAAGCAATTGGTTCGCGAGACATTTTTATAGGCGTAAACGCAGTTGATTACTCTGGATACCCAGATTGCCGTGGCGAATACATTGAGGCGTTCCAGACACTTTCGAATTTAGCAACAAAGGTTGGGGTCGAAGGAAATCCAATTACAATCCATGCACCACTCTTAAACATGTCTAAAGTCGACATCATTGAGAAAGGGACAGAGCTTGGTGTGGATTATTCAATGACGCGAAGTTGTTATGACCCAACCAACGACAATCCTTGTCATGCATGTGATGCGTGTAGGCTTAGAGACTCCGCGTTTGCTGAATTTGAATCAATTAGACATCAAGATTCTTGACTTCAAGAGCGTGGTCTTCAATGTACCGGCGTCTATCTTCAACTTGCTCACCCATGAGGGTCGAGAAGAGTTGGTCAGCATCTGAAGCAGCATCCCATGTCACTCGGAGTAGCACTCGCTGTTCTGGATCCATCGTGGTATCCCAAAGTTCTTCAGGGTTCATTTCACCAAGACCTTTGAATCTTTTCAATTCAATTCCGCGTCTGCCGATTGCTCTGAGCGTTTCAAGAATCTCTGGAATGTTTGGAACATCGACGTACTCTTCAGTGTCAGAGCCGTTAATCAACCAAGCATATTTTGTTGGCAGTTTTTCACCACTGACTGTTTCTTCTTGAACGAGGAAGTAATCTTCGATGTCTATATAAATTGCAGCGAGCGATTGAATGATTGCGTCTATCTCTTTGTTCTCGTGAAGTTCGCGAAGTGACGCGATGCGAGCCGCATTCCCATTGGTAACTTCAACGTTCATGTCATCAATGAGAAGGTCGTTTTCTTGAATGATTTTGCGTGCGTCTTCTTCGCTCCAGCATACTTCTTCGTTACCTGACCAAACAACTCTGAAGCCAGGAAGTCTATTTGCATTTTCAGGATCTTGCTCACGAAGTCCAAGGAGTACATCAAATGGCGTACCGCGTCTGCCTGAAATGTCAACGAGTTCGTGCATGCGAGTAAGTTGTTTGGCAACCTTATCAAGTTCACTGCCTTCAATGCGTTTCGCCTCATTGCCATCAGCGTCTCGGATGACGAAGTGCGCATTCTCAATGACCAAATCAGTCAGAATTTCAGTCATCTTCTCTTCGTTGTTCACATAGAACGATTTCTTGTTCCGTGTGACTTGATAGAGCGGAGGTTGAGCAATGTAGATTTTGCCTTGCTTAATCAATTCACCCATTTGTCTGAAGAAGAACGTGAGGAGAAGTGTTCTAATGTGTGAACCATCAACATCGGCGTCTGTCATAATGATTACGCGACCATAACGAAGTTTCGAAATGTCAAAGTCTTCACCAATGCCGCATTGCAACGCTTGGATGAGGATGCGAATTTCTTCAAAGCCAAGCACTTTGTCGATGCGTGCTTTTTCGACATTTAGAATCTTACCTTTGAGGGGAAGAATCGCTTGCGTGTCGTGGTTGCGACCGCCTTTCGCTGAACCGCCCGCAGAATCACCTTCCACGATAAAGAGTTCAGATTGGTCAACGTCGTTCGTGACGCAGTCAGCTAGTTTTTGAGGCATACCGCCGGATTCAAGTGCGCCTTTGCGTTTGATGAGATCGCGTGCTTTGCGGGCGGCTTCTCTTGCTTCTGCTGCGAGAATTGCTTTTGTGCAAATCTTCTTTGAGTCGCTCGGGTGCTCTTCAAGCCATGCTCCAAGATGTTTTGAAATGAGTGAAGAGACAAAACTCTCGACTTCAGGGTTGAGCAGTTTCTCTTTAGTTTGATTATTGAATTGCGGCTCGACAAGTTTGACTGAAATGATTGTCGTTAAGCCTTCACGCAAGTCATCGCCGGAAGGGGTGAGCCCCTTAATGAGTTTGTATCTTTTTGCGTACGCGTTTATTGTTCTCGTCAGTGAAGTTTTAAAGCCAGATACATGCGTTCCGCCATCTGGGTTGACGATGTTGTTGCCGAAAGCGAGCAGGACTTCACTTGTTGCATCAGTGTATTGCATTGCAATATCACAAATAATGCCCGTGTCTGTGTCTTTCTCAGACAGCGCGATGAGCGGACTGTATTCGCTCTTGCCACGATTGATAAATGAAACGTAATCTGCAAGACCATTGTCACTATGGAAGGTGTCTTCTCGAACATTGCCTTCCTTGTCGACGCGTTCATCGATGAGCCTGATAGTAACGCCCGGATTGAGGAACGCGAGTTCTCTTAAACGGTGTTGGAGTGACTCATACCGAAACTCAGTGTCATCAAAAATTTCATTGTCAGGCAAGAACGAAATTCGCGTTCCTGTTTTTCGCTCGCTCCCTCTATACTCTTCAATGCATTGAAGTTCTTTTGAAACTTCACCGCGTTCAAAACCGATGAGCCAAGTTTCAGTTTCTTTGATGACTTCAACATCAGTCCATGCAGAGAGTGCGTTTACACATTTCACACCGACCCCGTGTAATCCGCCAGAAACCTTGTAAGCATTGTCATCAAATTTGCCACCTGCATGGAGTTGCGTCATGATGACTTCAACAGCAGGGCGTCCGTCGATTTGAGGATTCTCACTTTTCATTGGGTCAATGGGCATACCGCGGCCATCATCAACAACAGTGCAGGAACCATCGACACCGATACGAACGGTAATTGTTGTAGCAAAACCAGCCATGACTTCGTCGATGGCGTTGTCAACACACTCATACACAAGGTGATGAAGTGCACCAATTCCGGTGCCACCGACATACATGCCAGGTCGTTTACGAACGGCTTCTAAGCCCTCAAGAACTTGAATTTGTTCAGATGTATAAGTGTCGGTGGTCTTTGTCATTTGGATCTTAATAGTCCTGAAAAGGAGTCATTTTCACTTGTGAAAACAATTCGAAAAATGCATCGTATAGAGAGTGTCTATTATACCTTTGAACGCACCAACTTTGATGAATTTATCCCTTGAAAGACCCGTAGAAATTCTTCGTTTTTGAAGCCAAAACACTGATTTCGACGATACACTTTTGACAGCGAACCATATGCAAATTGAACCACACAATCACGGCCAAAATGACCTCCAAAAGAGTGACTTTTCAAGGCGATTGTTTTTGCTTTCAAGTGCGCTTTTCGTAGCAGGATGTGGGACCAAGAAAATCACTTCATCACTTCCAAGCCCAGTTTGGGATTACAAAGCAAAATTGGAAGAAGCCCCAGTAGTTGCCCCCGTTCCAGTAAAGCAAGTCAATATCAGCGCGATTGCTCGTTCTTCATGGGCAAAAGGCAATCCAATTCCAAGAAACATGAACCAAATGTTGCCAGTTCGTTACATCACGGTTCATCACGATGGGATGACTGCTTTTAAGAGCACATCGAGAGGCGCAGCTTCTTCTCGACTAGAAACAATTCGAAAATCACACCTTCGAAGAGATGGTGGTCGGTGGGGAGATATTGGGTATCACTTTGCAATTGACCCTGCTGGCAGAGTATGGGAAGCAAGGCCGCTGTCATGGCAAGGGGCGCACGTACGAGCGAAGAACGAAGGAAACATTGGTGTTGTGATGCTTGGAAACTATGAATTGCAATCAGTTAATCGCGCTCAATTATCAACGCTACAAAGCACTCTAAAAGAGTTAATGAAGAAATACAGGGTGCCAGTTGCAAGAGTTAAAACACATCAAGAGTGGGCTGCGACTGCGTGTCCAGGAGAAAGCCTGCAACGAGCGATGAAACAAATGAGGCGTTCGTCGCTTTAACAGTCGCCCCATTATGCAATGTGGCAATTTTAAGAAAATAAGCAGTAATGGTGGCGGGAATACGTTTTGATGCGTATATTTAAATTGGTATGAATCAGTCAGTCGCAGTCCATTTTAAGAAAGAGTTCCCAGTGTTTCCTTTGCCAGAGACGATGCTCTTGCCACACGCAATGATGCCGCTATCCATTTTTGAACCACGGTATGTACAACTTGCAGATCATGCGCTTGATTCTTCAGGTCAACTTGCGATTGCAACGTACCACCAAGAAGCGAAACTAGAATCTGAGGCATTAACACCACTTCGCGATGTTGTTTGCCTTGCGCAAATCGTACAGCATGAAAAAGTGTCGCGCGGCTATAACGTACTCGTTTATGGATTATGTCGCGCTTGCATCTTAGAAGAAACAGCGCCAAACAATAATACGCTTTACCGGAGTGCAAAACTAAAACCACTTGAAGGCGCTGAGGGTGAAGTTGATGACCATTACCGCGACGAACTTCAAGAGTTACTTCACAGGCCGAATCTTCAACGATTGGACTATGTTTCTACAGTTGAACAATGGATTAAAGAGCCAGAGTTAACAACGCATGCGCTCTTTGAACTCATCAGTTGCTCGATTTTTGAAGACGCGGAGTTGCGGTACTCGCTTCTTGCAGAGCCATCAAGCGAAGTGCGAACGATGAAGGTGCTGTCTGAACTGAATCGTCTCGACAAACTCATCGAAATGACGCACAATCAATCTCAAGACAAGTGGAGTGACGGGCTGTCTTGGAACTAAGTCATTGCGGCTCATCATCGAACATCCTTTACCCATCTCAATTTCAATTGCTATCGTTGCAATAGTTTTTTTGTGGAAGGGGATGACTGATGGTGTACAAAGCAAACTTATCACAGGACTCTGTATTCTGGGACTTGCAATAGGTTGTTGGTGCATCGGGAAGTTCATCGATACGCCGAGCGAACATGCAAGGCGAATCGTTAAAGGGTTCGTTACTTCAGTTGAAGAGGGCAGAACAATTGACGCACTTGGTTTCGTTTCCAAAGATGTCATGATTATTGATGATTGGGAAGGCGAAAAGGGCGGAGGCAAAGTAGAGTTGCGTGCAGCTCTTGAAAGACTCCAAGATCGCTACAAACTGTCCCATTCGACCATTTTGCAGTTGACGCCTTATGAGCGAGAGGGCGATGTACAGGTTGAATTGTCTCTCTTTGTACGTGTTTCTGGAATCGGTTCAGTCCCTTCAAAATGGCGAATTATCGTTGGCGAAATCCCAGATGAGGGGTGGTCGATTTGGTCGATTGACGCTCTAGAAGTTGCTGGTCGGAAATTGCGTTGATTCAATTACCTCTTCCGGCGGTGGTACAATTAGGGGATGTCACAGATTTGGATGAACGGAGAATTTCTTGATAACGACCAAGCGGTCGTGAGTGTGTATGACCATGGTCTTTTGTATGGCGATGGTTGCTTTGAAGGTATACGCATCTATAACGGCAGAATTCTTAAACTGAACTCTCACATCAAACGCATGTTTGAATCAGCGGAATCAATTCGGCTTACGCCTCCATATTCATTTGATGAGGTTGAGCAAGCAGTCCGAGACACGGTTGCAAGGAACAACCAGCAAAACGGATACATTCGGCTTGTGTTTACAAGAGGCAAAGGAACGCTTGGACTCAACCCGTTCTTGTGCCCAACGCCAACAGTGTTCATTATTGTTGAAGACATAAAACTCTATGACGATGACATGTATGACAATGGTATGTCAATCATCACAGCGAAGAGGCCACGAGTGCCTATTCATTGTTTAGACCCTAAAGTGAAGAGTCTCAATTACCTCAACAACATCCTCGCGAAAATCGAAGCAGTGGATGCTGGCGTTTTAGAAGCGCTGATGCTCAACACAGAAGGACATGTTTCAGAATGTACAGGTGACAACATCTTTCTGATTAAGGATGGCAAAATTTCAACACCATCAGTTGACGCTGGAATATTGCACGGCATTACTCGGTCATTTGTCATTGAGGAAGTCGCACCGTCACTTGGCTACTCAGTTGAGGAGCGAACGATCTCACTAGACGAGATTAAGCAAGCTGATGAAGTGTTCCTTACCGGAACAGCTGCTGAAGTCATCGGCGTAAATAAGATTGATTCTGAAGTCATCGGCAACGGTAAAGTTGGAGACATCACGCACACTCTTATTGAAGCATTCAGGACATTAGTAAGCGAGAACGCTCCCGAAGATTGATTCATGAGATGTACAAACTGCGATTATGAACTTTGGCACTGCGCAGGGCGAACTTGTCCCGAATGCGGTACCGAGTATTCACTTTTTGACTTCTCCTTTGAACAAAATTTTGTACGTTTTCATTGCCCCTCTTGCGATGAGGCTTATGAAGGCGTTCCTCCAAGGGGACGACCTGACCACGCAAGGGAGACTTGTAGGAAGTGCAATGAACCAATTGAGATGGAGTTGTATGTTGTCAAACCGCTTCCAGGTTATGACACTGAACTTGACGGACATCCCCTTCCGTTTAATGCAGACGATAAGCCGTTCCTATTTTCGGGCATCATGTCGACCCTTGGCATTGTGCTCACTAAGCCAAGCAAAGCAATGGGTAGAATCTCCCCACAAGAACCGCTTGCAAAGGCGTGGACACTGTTCTCTATCGTGTATCTCTTCACAATTGTGTTGTCTTTTTTGAGTTCGCTTCTTTTATTCAACTTTTCTCTTATTGCGGGGAGTGCAACTGAATTTCTGTTTTATCTGATTCAGTTTGCTGCTTCTATATTTGCAACAATCCTATTCATCTTTCTTTGGACTGGAACAGCGACTTTCGTTATTCATTGCACTGGTGGTAGCCAATACTCAACAGGAAGAACACTGCAAGCGATTTTGTACAGTGGTTGTGCAACGGTGTTTTCAATCATTCCCTGTGCAGGTAGTTTGATTGCATTTGTTTGGTGGATTGCTGCAGCGTCAATCATGCTGAAACGGGCTCACCGAATTACGACAGGCAGGGCAGTTTCAGCGGGTCTTTCAGGCATTCCCGCACTATTGGTTCCATGCTGTTTGGTTTGGAGTGCAATGATGTATCCAGCAGTGGGAGTTGCAAGAAATGCAGCGAATCAAGCGCAAATGAATGCGCAGCAGCAAATGCAAAATGCCCCATTGGTTGTTGATGAAGTTATTGACCAATCGTCAACTCAACCGCTTCCGGCTGAGTTGATTGACAACCAGTCTGAGTAGAGAGTTTTTCTTTATCAAACTCGGACCAATCTTTAATCAAGAGGTCTGGCGATTCTTGTGAATCGTGGACTTTGATGATGTCATATGTGTTGTTTCGCTGCGCTGGTGTAAATCCTGCTTCGCGTATGAGCTTGCATAACTTCGCTTCATTCAAGCACCACGTTGTGCCAGCAGCGCTGACGACATTTTCTTCCATCATGACCGAACCCATGTCATTTGCGCCATAAAAGAGAGCTGTCTGACCAATCGCAGGACCCATCGTCACCCAACTTGAGCCAATAGAGTAAATGTTATCAAGGAAGAGACGACTGAGTGCTTGCGTTCTTAAGTATGAACTTGAACCAGCGAGCCGAATACGCCTTCCAAACTCTTGATGGTCTTGCTTCCTTCCACTTCCATCGAGTTTTGCGACTGCATCCCCGGGGAATACATTGCCATCTTCTTCGACTGTTCCCCACTCTTTGACTCTACCAAGTGGCGAGTTGTCTGGCTGGAATGGCCACGAGATAAACGCGTAGTATCTTCCGCCACCATCAAGTCCGAAATCATGGATTGCATCATCTTGCCACTTGCGAACCAAATCCATGTGGTGGATGCGGTCTGCGATGCCTTCGATGTGGCCAAACATCATCGTCGCAGAAGTGTTCATGCCGAGTTCTTGTGCGACATTCATGACGGTGAGCCATGCTTCAGCGGTACATTTTCCAAGCCCGATTTTCTGGCGTACTGCAGGAGCAAATATCTCACCGCCTCCGCCAGGGAGCGACATCAATCCCGCCTCAGACAATTTATTAAGTACAAACTTCACCTTTTTGCGAAGGGTTTCACCTTGAACATCGAAGAAGTTAACAAACTCAATGACTTCTGGCGGGGAGAATGCGTGAACGTGAATGTGTGGATACTCGGCGCGAATGGTAGTGAGCAATTCAATGTACCACTCAAGTTGCAGTTCAGGATTCATGCCGCCTTGCATGAGAATCTGAGTTCCGCCAATATCTGAAATCTCTTGAATTTTCTCTAAAAGTTCACTGTATTCAAGCGTGTACGCATCGTCTTCGTGTCCATCACGGCGAAAAGCACAGAATGTGCACTTCGCGGTACACACATTCGTGTAGTTAATGTTTCGATCAATGACGTATGTTCGCAGCGCATTGCCATGGAGCACGCGGCATCTCGCATCAGCCCATCTGCCTAACTCAAGTAGCGGCATCTCATGATAGAGCGTCATTGCCTGCTGAGGCGTCATCCTCAGTTCACCAGCAACGACAGCTTCAAGGACGTGCTTGTCTAAGATGTTTGCATTTGGTTGCGTAGTCACCACCATCGACGCATTATATACCGCAAGATGCTTCAATATTCGCTGCTTTGTCCTTGCATGATGTGACCAAGCCGCTGCACCTCGCATAGAGATCTTGCCTAGCATCACCCTCATTCAATTGTTTGATATTGATTTGAGCAGTGTAGAAACCTGCGCGAGCTGCGGCTTCAGCGCAAATGGCGGCAATCGCAAGGTCGCTTGCGAGCATCGCATTTGTTTTTCCAACAAGTGTTTCCAGTGTAATCAACACTCGTTCCGAAAGCTCCATCGTCTTGATTGGAATCATTGTCGCTGCTGTCAGAGTTTCATCCCACTTGCTAATACGCAATTCATCATCCTCGGGCAGCTTCCAAAGTTCGTTTACCTGTTGATATGCCACAGCATCTGCCTCAGCAAGCACGAGTGCTTCAGTTGCGGCACTTTCTAAAAAGACTGCACAATCGTTGTGGAGTTGTTCATGTTCAGAAAGCGAAGCTTTGCCAGTTGAATATGCAATCACCATATTCGCAAGGGCTGAAGACAGTGCAGAGAGGACGCCCGCAACTACGCCTCCGCCAGGCGTAGGGTTCTTAGAAGACAGTTCAGTGAGGAATGATTGAATTGTTTGTTGCGGGATTGTCATGAGCGAATCTCAGCACCGCATGATGTTGTTAAAACACTCACAACATCTTCCATTTGCCCATCAACTTCTTCATGGCGCAATGTACGTTCATCATCTCGGAAACGAAGCCTAATCGTGATTGATTTTTTACCAGTGTCAATATTCTTGCCTCTAAATGTTGTGACAAAGAGCAGTCTTTCTAAAAACTGAACGTCTAATCCATCAACACATGAATGAATGTCATTCCAGCTGACATCTTCGCTCACAATCAGTGAAATGTCACGTTCGATTGCAGGTTGAGATGGAAGATCAGACGCTTGGTTCACAGGAGGGAATTGTTCAAGTAAGTTTGTGAGGCGAATGCTTGCAATGTGAACTGTATTCGGTAAATCCCATTGCAACTCAACTGCACTTGTGAGTCTTCCGATGGTTCCAATTGGCTTTCCGCTTAAGTTGATTGTCCCGCTTGGCGTTAACCACGCCAAATCATTTGGCTCAATTGTTACGCATTCTTCGGGCGATATGATTGCACATAGTGCATCGACAACTCCGCGAATTTCATTGATGCCTTGCGAAGCATCTGCATCCATGATGATGGTGAGCTCAGTGTGTTCTTCATGGGAATCACCATCGATGACAAAAACAGAGCCAAGTTCAGTCAACCGCAAAGTTGATGAGCCATGGTCTGCATTGTGTTTTCGTACATTGAGCAAACTAGGGATGATTGTTGGTCTCAGCGCTGGTGTCGCAGATGCTCGCTCGTCGCCTAGTACAAGTGGTTGTTGTCCATCCTTAAGAAAGGCATTCGCTGCATCAATCGAAATGAGCGAGTGCGTAATGCACTCTAAGAAACCCATTCCAGCAAGGGCATTTAAAAGGGCCTGCCTTCCATCTGCCTCGCCACCAAATGGTGGGATGCGGATTTCTAAGTCATCAACAATAGGAATTTTATTGTAGCCATACACCCTGCCAACTTCTTCAATCAAATCGATTTCGCGATGGATGTCGCCTCGGTAAAACGGGACAGTTGAAGTGATGACATTGCTGTCAATCGTAGAAGCAAATCCAAGGGTGTTCAGCAATTGAAGCATGTCATCATTTGAAATCTCAACACCAAGTCTTTGTTTACAAACTTCGGTTCGCATTTCTACTGTTATGAGTTCAGGAAGCGATTGCCCCGCATCGATAGAACCTTTACAAAGTGTCCCTTCGCTTAAGTCAAGCAAAAGCCCAGTGAGTCTGTCTGCTGCAGAAGCAAGTTGAAGGGGGCTGACGCCACGTTCAAATCTAAAGGATGAATCGCTTGAAATTTTATGCCGCCTGCTTGAGTTGCGAACAGTTACGGGATTAAACGTCGCAGTTTCAATGAGAATATTTTTAGTTTCACTTGTTACAGCAGTTTCGGCTCCACCTTTTACGCCAGCAAGCGCAACTGGTTTCACTGCATCTGCAATCACTAAGTCATCGGAAGTTAACTTGATTGGTGTAGCGCCTTCACCAAGAGGCAAGAACTCTTCGCCGTCTTTAGCGCGCCGTACAATGATGCGGCCGCCTTCAAGTTTGTCAAAGTCGAAAACGTGTGTTGGTTGACCAAGCTCAAAGAGCACGAAGTTAGTTGCATCAACAACTGCGTTTCTTGGAACATCACCACGGTTTGCAATTTTTGTAGAAAGCCACTCAGGTGATTCGGAGACTTGGATGCCTTGAATGACGCGAGCAGAATACATCGGACACAACCCAGGTTCTTCGTTGGTTACGCTTGTGATCTCTTCTATGAAAGGCCCAGTTGCATTAAATGAGGGTACTGGTTCAACGAGTGTGTTCCCTGTTGCGGCTGCAATCTCTCTTGCTAAGCCGATATGACATGTGCAATCTCCGCGATTTGAGGTCATCTCAAAGTCTTGTCGAATATCGCCATTCGGGAGCTCTACGGTATCTTCTAGGGGGAAGCCAGCTGCAGTTAGGAGTTCTGCTTGCTCGCTTGCGGAAATTTTCTCTTGAAGATAATCATTAATCCAGTTTGCAGTTACCAACATGACGGTAAGAATAGCTATTCTTACCAAGATGAGAAGCCCATTTGTGATGATGTTCATGTTGTTTTTAATGCTTTTGCATTCTTGCACAGCAAATCCAAGAGTTACCGACCCGCAAAGTCTCACTCCAAGCGATTTTTCCCTTGATATCTCAGTAGTCACAGCTGAGCCGCACACCCTTGCGCACATGCGTTCATCGAGGTATGTCATCTTCCCAGATGGCGCGCTCCATCATGGTGATGAAGAAGGGTGGGGTCCAAACACGTTGCCGCCTAGAACTCGGCTGCTATCGCGAGCTCAAGTCGCAACTGTTTGGGGACGCTTAGACCAAATGGGTATGTCTACACCAAAACGAGCAGATGAAACTGTTAATTTTCAATTACTGCCTCGACCTGAAGCCGGCTCTGCATACATGGTTGGTGTGCAAGCAAATGGCAAGTATTGGAACTTTGTCAGATACATCGACTCTGATGACGTTGCTGATCCCGCATTTCAAAATTTGATTCGCTTACTAGGTCGTTATGCTTGGGCAACAGATCAGCCAGCGACAGATTCGTATATTGAACCGATTCGATATGATGTTGGAGTAAATCCATATGATCGATACCGGACAAATGAATGAGTAAGTTAATACTTTTATGGCTCTCTTTTTTCATCTTTGGTTGTGCCAAAGCAAACCCCACTTGGTTAGTTTATATCGAAAATAACCCAAATCAAATGTTGTATATAACAGTTGATCGTGAGGGCGAATTAACTTATCGAGGAGGGGTTGATTTTATTGCTGGCAGAGACACTTGGAAAACTAAGATTAATTCAGAAGAAATAGAAGAAATTGAATTAATACTAAATTCATCTGAAGACAATAAAGAAGAAAGTGGCTTGGAAGCAAAAGTAATAGTGGATGGCGTTCAAATAGTCTCTGAAGAAAAACAAGAATCTTTGATAGCTACACTTAATCGGCTAGTGTCGAATAGATTCGAGTTTATTTTGGATGGACTACCTAAATCAAGTGCAGATGTTTTGATAGAGCGTTCAATCAATGTAATAGAAAGTGATTAGATTAGCTAATCAAAGTGTCAATTAGATTGGTAATTACGTTTGAGTTTGGGGTAATATTTGGTCCAAAAAAGCGAATAGCATTGCCCTCTTGATTAACAAGATATTTGCCGAAATTCCAAGCTGGTATAGCGCCAGCACCAAATGCTAGAGCAGAATATACATCACATCTCTCTTCTTCTTGCTTGATTGAGACTTTTGACATTAGTGGGAATTTTGCATCATATGAACTGGCGCAATGGAGAATTGCTCTTTCATCACCAGGCTCTTGCCCACCAAAATCATTGCACGGGAAAGCAATAACTGAAAAAACGTCGTCAGAGTAACTGCCATGCAAGTGTTGAAGTTCAGAATATTGTTTTGTGTAGCCACATTCACTTGCTACATTTACAAACATTGTCACGCTTCCTCTTAGCTGACCAAGATTAAACTCTTTATTAGTTAAATCTCTGCAAGTCAATTCATACACATTCATTTACTTTCCCTCATTTTGCCTTTTCAATATTTATCTAGTTGACGCATGCTACTAGAGTTTTCGATCGTATAACGCCAAGTCAAGTCAAAGCAATCGAATTTTATATCTATGACAAAAAGGCGGGTCGATTTGCGCTTGAAATAGACAATATCAATATTGTT
>JAYZCQ010000097.1:0-21034 GCA_036338245.1 Planctomycetota bacterium | reverse complement strand
TCTCTCCTCTATGGGCTTGCGTCTTAGCAAAGAGCAATGAATGAGAGTACAACAAGGATGGCAATCTTTTGCCTGTGTTGCGTCCATTCTGTTGCGTGCTGAAGACACCGCATCTCTTCTTACCTCTGCTCTTTAAATACTCTCTTTTTAAGTTAAGTGGTGCACCAATGATGCATTCAATCTCCTGAAAAGCAAACTGTAAATTCTATTTTTTCCTGTCTTTGTTTGGCAGAAGGCCTCAATATCAATTGAAAATTGCATGTTCGTTCAATTGCTCCGATTATTCCGGCAAGATTCTAAGAGCGCTTGCGTATACTTTGGGTATGAAAATCATCGCCCTTATTGTGCTTAGCATTTCAACTTCAGTCCACGCAGAGCGGCACATTCAAAGTGATGCTGAGTTGCTCGGCGCACTGGTCTATACCGATATGTCGGTTCAGTTTGAAGGCGAAACGGCTCAAGAAGTTCTTTCCCATATTAAAGATGAACTTGGGGTGTTAATGCAAATTTACTGGGAGACTGAGCGAACTGAGGGTTTTAAACGAGATTTCCCTGTTCACATCACATTGAAGGAACAACCTGCATTAGTTGTGCTTGAACGCGTACTAGAACAAATTGGAGATATTGAAGATAGCACATGGCAGATTCGGGATGGCGTTATTGAAGTTGGATTCAAAACCAGGTTTGCAAAGCGCCGCGCACAGCGTTTGGTTGTGTATCCCATTGATGATTTGTTGTTTGAAATTCGAGATTTCAATAATGCGCCACAGATGGGAACAGGTGGTGGAGGCACTGGTGGTGGAACCGGTGGCGGGGCTGGCGGTGGCGGAACTGGCTCAGGTGGTTCTGGGGGCGGACAAAGCGGAAACAATGGCGGTTTTAACTTTGGCACGCCAAGCGAAGACCCGGAGCGGCTTTCTAAGGAAGAACACATCGAACGAATAATCGAACTCATTAAACGATTTGTTGAACCTGAACAATGGAATGGCGCTGGCGGTGAATGCACCATCGATTCGTATCATGAAACATTGCTAATTCGTGCGCCTAACTTTGTTCACAGACAAATTGGCGGTTACTCATTTGAACCAGTGAGACCAAGACATTTACGCAAGCGAAGTGTGCGTTATTCAAATGATAGAACGAAGGTCATGGTCCCGCCTCAGCCCAAAAAGTAGTGCGTCACTTAATCGTGTCTGAGTGCAACAATGGGGTCTTGCTGACTTGCGATGAGTGCAGGGTAAATACCAAAGATGATGCCAGTGCCAGAAGCAACGAGGAATGAAATCACGATAGACCATGTTGTGATTTGAGTTTCAATATCTGATGACATATCAAACATACCGCGTATGCCCGGTAAACTTAATATCCATGGCAGTGCAGACTCTAGACCGACGGATATACCTATCCCAAGTAAAATGCCAAGCAACCCGCCGATTGCGCTGAGCGCTCCTGTTTCAACGAGAAACTGAAGGACGATATCTCTTCTTGATGCACCAACTGCTCTTCTAATGCCAATTTCTCTTGTGCGTTCAACGACTGTTGCGAGCATGATGTTCATGATGCCAATGCCGCCAACAAGCAAACTAATCGCAGCGATAGCCGTTAGTAGAATGTTCATCGTTGCTGTCGTTTTACGAACACTTTCTAAAAGTTCCCAAGGAACGATAATATTGACATCTTTCAGTCCCTTATGCCCAACTTCCATCACACTTCGAACGTGTTTTGCAAGTGGAACGACATCATCTGTAGTTGGAGCAGTGATGTAGAGTTCAGAAATTTCGACTTCTTCGCCACTAAAAGAACCTGATTCTCTGCGAACAACAATATCACCGAACTCTAACTTTGCTGTCGTAAGTGGTAAATGGATGTCAAGGTTTAAATCTCGCCCAACAAGCGCCGACCCTGTGCCTCCTGCAAGACCGATTGGTTCAAGGACACCAATAATCGTTAGCACTCTGTCATCGATTCGGAACTGTTCCCCGACTGGGTTTGTCATGGGAAAGAACAAGTTCGCAATCTCGGAACCGATTACCGCGACGGGTGCTCTGCGTTCAACATCACCAAAGGAAAGATAGCGGCCACCCTCTTGTACAAAGAGATTTGCTGCACCCTGTAACTCAGGCACAGTTCCAAAAGCTTGACTCGTGATTCGTATTGCACCTTTTGAAACTTCCGAGCCAACTGCTTTTAGTGGGATGATTCTCGTTGCTTCAACGAATTTTGTAAGGCGACGTTGGTCTTCAGGCGTCATGCCAAATTTCGCGACGAACGAACGCCGTTGCGAGCCTACTTGTTGTGATTCAGGAGGTCTTTGCGAGCGAACAATAATGTTTGTTGCACCGAGCGATTCAATAGCACGGAGCGCTGTTTGTTTATTTCCTTCACCAATTGAAACCATAACAATGACGGAAGCAACGCCGAGAATAATGCCGAGGCTTGTTAAAAACGAGCGAAGTGCGTGAAGTCTTAAACTCTTAAGACCAAGTCGAATCGTTTCGAATGACATCATTCTGGCATCAACGCCTCAGGTTCATCAGAAGTGAATACTTCAGGCACATCAACATAAAACGAAGCGCCTTTTCCTACTTCAGAAGCAACTGACAAATCAGCTCTCAGCAACTCAGCAAGCTCTCTGCAAATTGCAAGGCCAAGCCCAGTACCCGCATGCTCGCGTGTGTGCGTAGCGTCGATTTGTCTAAACTTTTCAAACACCATGTCAATCATATCGTCGGGTATTCCTGGGCCACTGTCAATGACACCAATTCTAACCGTTGAATAAGATTCTTCTACGATATTGGATGCATCAATTGAAACAACTGAATCTTTTGGTGAAAACTTAATCGCATTTGATAAATAGTTGTAAAGAATTTGCTGCAATTTGCCTGGGTCGGTCTGAATAAGTGGCAACTCACCATCGATATTGATTTCAAGTGTAATGTTTGCAGCTTTTGCTTGAGGTCGCATGATATTGCACAGACCTTCAAGCAAATCTTCTACACTTGTTGCTTCTAAGTTCACTTCCATCCGGCCCGCTTCAATCTTCGCTAAATCAAGGAGTTCATTAATCATCCCAAGCAATGAATGACCACTTGATAAGATATTTTTTAGGTAACGGAGCCGTTTCGCTTTCCCCTCTTCATCGCTAATTGACATACTTTCAAGAAGTTCGGCAAAGCCAATGATTGAGTTTAATGGTGTTCGGAGTTCGTGACTAACATTTGCAAGAAACTCATTTTTAAGTCTTCCCGATTCAAATAGTCCGACGTTCGCCTCAGCAAGTTCTTCAACCTTGAGGTCGAGCGACTCGTTTATCTTCTCAAGCTTCTTTTGGTCTTGTGCCATTTGATTGAGCATTTCGTTAAATGCAACGGCAAGCTCTTCAAACTCATCACCCGTTTCGACTGTTGAACGCGCAGACAAATCGCCTTGTTGAACACGCTCTGAAACTCTTCTTAGTTTTCTTACCGGCGAAAAGATGAGTCGCTTAAGAAGAAAGAAGAAAAGAAGCGCTGCGAGCATGCTTGCAATGACGCCCGAAACAATAATCCACGTCCGGCTAAGCCCAAGTTGATCGCGCGCAAATGTTGTGTTTCTGCGTACAACTAACATCGCCTCAGTGGGGTCAGATAGAGATGGGTCTAAAATGCCAGATCCAAAATCAGTTACGCCGCTCCTTCGAATTGATGCAATCTCAGATTTTGTAATTGCCCGTGCATACAAGAAGAAGTTGTGCTCATCACGGTCATAACCGTCATAAAACTCATTTAAAAACTTGTCTTCATTTAGGAAGTACTCTTTCGCCCGTTCTATAAATGAATCGCCATTTCCAACTTCGTCTACCCAAACTAAATCAATTCGAACGCCTTCATCTTCAAAACCGTCTGATTCAAACATGGAATTGAGCCATAAGTCAGCAAGTTGTCTCGCCACTTCGAGTTGATAATCTTGAACGAGTGCTGACGAACGCTGCCAAGGTACAGACAGCGTGCCAGCAATAATGAGCACAATGGCTGCACCAAAAATTGCTAGGCACTTATTTACTAGGCTGACGCGTGTTTTCATACTTCTCACAAGATAACGACTGTTATGAGTTGCTTGGCTTAACCCAATCCCAATGTTTTGATTTATTCAAAGCGCCAGAGGCTTGTTTTACGCATCTAACACAAATCGTAGCGATTGGCTCAAAAGCACCCTGCCAACCATTTTCATCTCGGTGTTCTAAACACATTCTGCATTGGTCTTCTGTTTCGACTCTTAATCTCTGATTGACAACTAACTCAAATGCGACAGTCAAGCATTTTCCGCAAATGATACTGCCTTGGTGACCTTCGACGCATGGCGTGTCATTTGCCCACGCAGGCGTTCCGCAATAATCACAGAGAATGTCATCAGGTTTCACATTGTCTGGGTTTATTCCTTGTCGGTGCATGCGTCACTCCTATGTAAAGTCGTTGCGTAAAAAGGTCGTCCCTCTTTTTTGTACTTACGTTCAAAATTTGACCCAACAAGTTCATGTTCATCTGCTGAAGAAACTGGCGTAAACGGTTTCATCTCAAACAAGTGATTGTTCCGCTCAAAGTGTTCGACATCCCATTGCCAGAGTGATTCATGGTCAGTGACAATGTGAACGTGTCCGCCTTCTTTTAAAACACGGTGAAATTCAGCAAGCGTTGCGTCTTGAATGACGCGGCGTTTATGATGCCGCTTCTTTGGCCATGGATCACTGAAGTAGAGGTGAATGACATCTGCAATTGAACTGACGCACCAATGTTTTAAAAACTCCGTCGCGTCACCATTCATGATTTTAATATTGGTGACATGGTGCCTGCGGATTCGGTCGGCTGCGTAACGATAAAACTCTTGCGCCCATTCAAAACCTAGATAGTTTGACTCTTGATGAATTGTTCCTTCTTGAATAAGAAACGTACCTTTGCCGGAACCTATTTCTATATGAAATGGAGCATCGTGATTCACAAACCACTGCCTAGGGTCGATGCGGCCTTCTTCGGGTGACGGAAGCGAGTATTGGTTAACTCCAACATCACCGACATCGAGCGTTTTTCCACGAGATAAACCAAAACTCATTAGGCTACTCCATGTGTCGTTGATTGTGCCGCAGCGGCTTCATCGGCGGCAAGTTTGGCTCGTGCTGCGGCTTGTGAAGAGTTACCTCTCAACGAAGCTAGGTTAGGGGTTCCGGCCCCTTTCCCTTTGAGTCCGTTAAACCAAACTTGGCTTCCTGAAGTAGATTCGAGGCAGTACGTATAACCTTGCACCGAAACAATGATTCGGTCACCATCAACCAGACTGGCTGGGAAACCACTTCCTTGCGGTGCTTTCCAATCCCAAACGATATCGCCCGAGTAATGGTCAAGAGCGATGACTTGTTTGTTAAACCCTACAAAGACGAGGTCTTCTGGAATAGTTTCACTCGTCTGTGACATCTTGAATCCAATCTGTCATGGCATGGAGCACTGACTCATCAAACGTAGTTTCGATAGAGAAATATTCATCTGGTGAGCCTGTTTCTGCTGGCTGGAACAAATGATTAAGCCCTTCGAACTCAATAATCGTAATGTCACGCATCGCGTTATTCATCACTTCTTCAATCAGGGATAAGTTTTCAGTACATGGGACTTGTAAATCAAGGGTGCCATTTACTGCTAAAACTGGACACTCAACTTGAGAAAGTGTAATGAGCGGCTCGTGTGCTAAAAAGTAACGAAGCCATGGTGAAGTCATCTCCGCAAGAATTGCTGCCCTGTCTTCGTCGGTAAAGTCATCCAATGATTGCCCAGTATGCTCGCCAGCAATGAGCAGGAGTTCGTCTATATGTTCACTGAGTTCCTCATCGCTTGCACCTTGAACCACAAGTTCAAACACATTGAGCGTTACACTGACTTGCCGCTCAATGAGTTCTTCTGAAGCTCCACTCGCTCTTAAGATGAGTGTTTGTTGAAGTGGTAACAGGTCTATGCCTGACATACCTGTTCCTGCAAGCATGACAATGAATGCAATGTCTTGGTCATCGACAGCAACCATTGGAGCAATGAGCCCGCCTTCACTGTGACCAATAAGACCAATACGGCGGTCATCAATTTCAGGATGCATTCGTGCCGCCTGAACTATCACCGCAACATCATCAGCATTTGTTCTTGATGTAATGTTGGCGAGCTCTTCTGGTTGTTTCATCACCGAACCACCAATGCCCCTGTCGTCATATCTGAGCACGGCGATGCCGTTTTGCGTTAGCCAATCTGCAATCACTAAAAAAGGCTTGTGCCCAAACACAGTTTCATCACGGTCTTGTTGTCCTGAGCCTGTGATTAGAATTGCGCAAGGGAATGGTTCGTCGCCTTCAGGGACAGTTAGCGTGCCTGCAAGGACGTGCGTTCCATCAGGGTGCATCGACACAACCTCTCTTGTTTCATATGGATAGGGTTCCACTGGATGTTGTGGACGTTTCATTTCAGGCATCGCATCGATTTTTTCAAGCGCAATTGTTGTTTCAAATGCGCCTTGCTGCATTTCTGCAATTAGACTGTCTTGTCCGTCAAAATTCCGAATTGTGAATTTCAGTCCGGCTTCTGCAAGAGACGCGATGAGCTCGCCATCTTTGCCAAAGGCTGTGTTGAGGGGTGCATCTTGAACTGCTTGAGCTGGAACGGTCATTAACGTTTGAGTGCCCACTTCGCTCTCGATGAAGGTAAACGTAATCTCAAGACCACCCATTCCTGGAATCTGAATCTCGCCTGTATAAATCGTTGCATCTTGCGATTCAATAGTTGGTCTTGGAATTGAAATCGTTTGTGCTACTGTTGACTCAATTACGCAAAACGTGCATGTAAAAAACAGAAGCAGGCCTGATGTGATGCTTCGCTTTGTTCTATTCATTGCGTTACCTCTCTTCAAGAAGATAATGGCTCAGGCAGATCGACGACCTTTGCTTCTGCCCATAAATCTTCTAAATCATAGTACGCTCTGCGTTGTGGTTCAAACAGGTGAACAACAACTGAGATGAAATCGACCACTATCCACGTTGCAGATGTGTCAATGCTCGTTCTGAATGCTTGAAAATCTTTTTCCTTACCTAGCGTGCCAATCTCATCTGCGACTGATTTCATCTGTCTGTCTGATGTGCCCGTTGCAATTAGCACAAAGTCACAGACTTGGCTTAAGCCTGTGACGTCTAAAAGCAGGACATCTTCACAATGCCTATCTATTAACAAGCGCCCCGCTTCAACAGCGAATGCTGTTGAAGCGGGCGTTGAAATTTCGGAATGAGATTTTGCCATTTAGAGTCCGAGTGCACCAGCAACAACTGGTCCAAAGTTCACAACAAGACCAGCAAACACGACTGATACGATTGCAATCAATTTAATCAGAATATTGAGGGCTGGGCCTGATGTATCTTTAAATGGGTCACCAACTGTGTCACCAACAACGCCAGCTTTGTGGGCATCTGAACCCTTGCCACCAAAGTGGTCGGCTTCGATGTACTTCTTAGCGTTATCCCAAGCACCACCTGCATTTGCCATGTAAATCGCAACTGCGAAGCCGCTTGTGAGACCACCAACGAGTAGACCCATGACACCGCCAATTCCCAAGATGAGACCAACAATAATTGGAGTTGAAATCGCGAGGATTGCAGGTGCAACCATTTCTCGTTGAGCACTAGCAGTTGAGATGTTTACACACTCACCGTAGTTTGGATACTTAATTCCCTCAACTTCAATTTGCTCTTTTGGCCAGTTCATTGGATCAGCAATTTCATTGTCGCTCATACCATTCTTTTTGAATGCTTCTTTCATAATTCCAAACTGGCGACGACACTCATACATCATTTGATATGCCGCACGACCAACCGCATTCATTGTCAACGCACAGAATACGAATGCAAGCATGACGCCGAGGAACAAGCCACCAAGAACGCGTGGGTTCATAATCGTGACGTTGTAGAAGTTAAGAAGTTGCTTGATTTCAGCAGTTGCTGTTGGGACGAGTGTGACATCTTCATCGTTGAACACGACTGTGTGATAGTTTTCATCAGCGTCCCATTCAAATGTTGCGTCAGTTGCACCAGCCCATTCAAGATCTTCGATTGTTGCTTGAGTAGTATCTGAACCAAGAAGCACAGCACCGAATACTTCGCCACCATGGTTGACAATGAATTCGCCGTTACCAAGGTAAGCGACTGATTCTTCACTATCAGCTACGAGTGCGATGTTTTCTTCGCTCGTGATTTTTTGGTCAAGACTTGTTTGAACTACTGATACGTATGCCGCAAGAAGAGCTAGAGCAGTGAGTGCTGCTGAACCAATTGCGAAACCTTTGCCTGTTGCTGCTGTTGTATTTCCGAGTGAATCAAGCATATCTGTTCGCTCGCGAACGATTGGGTCTTGACCTGTCATTTCAGCGTTGCCGCCTGCGTTATCAGCAATTGGACCATACGCGTCTGTTGCGAGCGTGATACCAAGTGTACTGAGCATGCCAACTGCTGCGATGCCAACGCCGTAGAGACCAAGAAGGAACGATTCATTGCCACCTGCGAACGTAAAGGAAGCGATGATTGCAACAACGATGACCACAAGTGGTGCCCATGTTGACTTCATACCTTCTGCAATACCAGCGATGATGACTGTTGCTGCACCTGTTTGTGCTTGTTCAGCGATGCCTTGTGTTGGCTTATGTTCGTAGGATGTGTAGTACTCGGTTGCGTAAGCAATAACGAGACCAGAAACAAGACCTGTCACGATTGCGAGCCACATTCCAAGCCAACTTACGCCTGTTCCTTCAAGACCTTGGAATAGGTACCAGAAGAGCCCTGCACAGAGAACAGTGATGAGGAATGATGCTACGTATACGCCTTTGTGAAGACCTTTGAGGAGTTCACTGAATGATGCGTTTTCTTTTGCTCTGACAACAAACACGCCAATGAGTGAGCAGAAGATGCCGAGGCCAGCGAGTGCCATCGGTGCGATTGCTAGGCGAATGCCTGCGTCGTCTGACCCAAGTGCCATTGCTGCCGCTGCACCAAGTGCCATCGTCGCAAGAATTGAGCCGTAGTAACTTTCGTAAAGGTCAGCACCCATGCCAGCAACGTCACCAACGTTGTCACCAACGTTGTCTGCGATTGTCGCAGGGTTGCGTGGGTCATCTTCAGGAATACCTGCTTCAACCTTACCAACGAGGTCAGCGCCAACGTCAGCCGCTTTTGTATAAACCCCGCCACCAACACGAGCAAAGAGTGCTTGGGTTGATGCACCCATGCCGAATGTCAGCATGATTGATGTAATTTCAACGAGTTCTTTACCTGGCATCACTTTGTTCCAAAGATAGAACCAGACTGAAGTATCAAGAAGTGCAAAACCAACAACGATAAGACCCATGACTGCACCCGATCGGAATGCAACACGAAGAGCATCGTTGAGTGAGTTGCGAGCAGCATTTGTTGTACGCGCTGAAGCATTTGTCGCCATCTTCATACCGAACCAACCGCAGAGCCCTGAGAATAGACCAGCGACTGGAACACCAACTGCAGACCAGATTGGCTGAATACCCATCGAACCTAAAAGTGCAAGAATTGCAATAAGGGCGATGAAAACAATGGTGACTACTTTGTACTGCCTAACGAGGTAAGCCATCGCGCCAGAACGGACGTGCTGTGCGATTTCAACCATGTTTGGATCACCTTCACTTTGAGCCATGACACTTCGGCTAAAGATAAATGCCATTGATAGTGCGAGCACTGCACCGATTGGTGCAAGACTCCAAATCATCCATGGGTCTGATGGTGTTGTTTCTTGCGCGAGCATGAGAAGATTCATCTTAAATTCTCCAGTTTCGGTTACTTCAATGAACCGAGAGTTGTTGCGATGACGTCATCGCTAGTTTTCAAAAGTCTTTGCTGTAATGTCAATCACAGCTAAGAGACGAAAGTGTAATGTTATGGTTGGACTTAACGTCCTCGTTGCATAAAGCCTTGTTCACGAATTCGGCGTGACTCTGCTTTTCTACGAGCTCTACGTCTTCGTTCAGACGGTTTCTCGAAATATTGTCGTTTCTTAACGTCCTTTGTCAGATTCTCTTTCTCACAAAGTTTTTTGAATCGGCGGAGCATCTGCCCTGCTGATTCATTTTGTCTTGCTTTAATCCGTATCGCCATATGTTTAAATACCTTGTATTACAACCAGTAAAAAAGTGTCTTGAGCCACATATTAGAACGCATCACGGGTGACATTGCAAGGGGGTAACTCATGGGTATTGCAGTCTGGTTAAACCTTTTATTTGCAATGCTTTACGAAGTTTCTCAAACTGTGTATCCTAGCCAAAACGATGCGGCTCATGATTGATACATGGAATGTGCTCCACCAGACGGGTATTTTGCCACCCGAAAACGCTGGTATTGGCATACGAGGGCTGGGTAATTTAGTCCAAAAAAGCCGGTTTCACTCCTGCCAAATGACTCTAGTTTGCGATGGAACGAATGTCAGTGAAGCAATCGATGCTCCAAATGTCATGTGTATCTTTACAGGTCCACACAAGAGCGCAGATGACGAGATAATTGAACGCGTGAAGGCTTCATCGGGTGCGAGGGATATCCTCGTCATCTCAAGCGATAACGCCATCAGTAAAGCTGTCAGAGCAGCTGGCGCTCAATGCATGAAATCTCAGCACTTCTTAAAACTACTCATCGAAGACAGTAGGCTTCCAGAAGCAAGACGTACTGAAAGACCGTCGGGACTATCAGCAAAACATGCCAATGATTGGAAGACAATTTTTGAAATCGATGACTCCCTCATAGACGACATTGGAGAGACGGAGTTGCCATCACACCTCAAACATACAAAGAAAATTAGTACGCCAAAACCGCCGCCTACTGAAAAGAAGCACAAGAAGCAATCAATAGACAGCAATGACGAACTGATGCCTCCGTCGATGATCGATGAAGCACGCAAGTTGCTTGACCCTTAAGGTTGTAATCTTGTAAACGACCACTCTTTATCAAACGAGTAAAACAAGCGGTCGTGTAATCGTCCGTCACCGCCCTGCCAAAACTCAATTGAATCGAGAGACACGCAGAAGCCACCCCAAAACGGCGGTCTAGTAATTGGCTCGCCATCCCACTTTGCTTCAAGTTCAGAAACGCGAGCCATAAGTTCATCTCTGCATTCAATCGTTTTTGATTGGTCGCTTGCCCATGCCCCAAGTTGGCTTAGACGCTGCCGCGTTGCAAAATACTCATCTGAAACTTCGCCTGCAACTTTTGTTGCGCGTCCTCTGATTCGAATCTGTCTTGCGAGCGTATCCCAGTGGAACAAAAGAGCAACGTTGTTATTGCACTCAATCTCCATTGCTTTATCGCTGTTGTAATTCGTAAAGAAGAGCACGCCGTCCTCGGAAAATGATTTCATGAGAACTATTCTTGATGCAATGTTTCCTTCGGGAAGGCATGTAGACAGCGTCATCGCTAAGGGATTCTCTGTCATAACAACTTTTTCTGCTTCATCGAACCAAGCTTTTGCTGATTCAATGGGTGATGGGGGTGGTGCTTTGAAATCCATGTCTTTAACTCGTCCTTCAGTGGAACAATTACTCATAGAATACAGTTGTCAGATTGTTTCGTGCACAGGAGTGTTGCAATGCATGAAAAACGAAACTTTATTCTGGTAATTTTGCTGACGTGTGCATGCGACGATGCACCTCGCCATGCCAAAAGCGTGCAAAGACTCAAGGTCTTCGCAACGCACTTGGCGGCAAGAATTATTGTTTACAACTTAAACTTACATCGTGTAAACGATGTCAAGCGCGTTGCCAAGACGTTCATGCATGTCTTGAAGATGCGCTTGTGTGTATGTATCAATTGAGGCACCTGAACTTAGAATCTTGCTGATTCGGTCATACAGTTGCTGTGTGTGATACAACGCAAGTGTGCGAACAGGTCTGCTGATTGAAACTTTGCCTGTTGATAGTCCAACAAGGCGGTCAGCCATTTCTGCTTGCAAGTTGCGACGCATTGATGAAATCATGGGCTGACGATTTGTATACGTTCCACCTGTGTTATCAATGCCATCATAAATCGAAGATGTCAGCGTGTTGAAAATCTCAGCAACAGTGAGTGCATCTTCATTAGCAGGTACTCTAAACTCATTGTCATACACCATGCCTAAACGACTCGGTGACAAGATTGCTGAAAGGAGCGATGCTTGAGCCCCTAAGATTTTGTCATGGATTGGCCACGTTGCTTCACCCCTATCGCCACCACTGTCTGACCACTTGTCGACATTAAAATGCGTAAGGAGTTCAGGTGATAAGCCATATGCATTTTCATCAAAGATGTTTTCAATGATGAAGTTGAGTGCTGCACGTTGCTGGTCAACAGCAACTGGAGTTACTGGAGTTTGTGCTTCGTCGCCAAAGTCGCCTTTCTTGTTTCGATTGACGTGCGCGCCACCAATCCAATCTGCGAGCATGGATGCCATTGAGGTTTGCATGCGGAATGTAGTGTCATAACCACGCTTTGCTTTTGACCAACTGTCACCATCTTTGACAATGTCCGTCAATAGGCTTTCTCGCAGTGAATGAACAATTCGCATTTGGTTTTCCGCAAACGTGAGCGGCTCCTTACTGAAGTCATAACGCTTAGCTAGTGGGTCAGGACCACTCGTGTCTTCATCAGTGAGATACGCGTGAGCAGGTTCATTCGACTTCTTGAGAACTTCCTTAGGATCACCTGTTGTGTAACCATATTCAATTGCCCAGTAGTCATATGGACCAATGTCAATCATTGCATAATCGCCTTGAACTTCACCAGTATCTGCATTGAAATTCAATGGGATGTAATCCATCACTGAAGAAGCAAACGCTTTGTTGCCAAGAACTTCACTGGAATTAATCTCTTCCATGGTGTACATACTTGACGCCTTAAAGTTATGGCGAAGACCAAGTGTGTGACCAACTTCGTGACAGACTAAGTCTGCAAGAAGTGGACCAATAAACCACTCTGGAATACCATCAAGGGAATCGCTAGTGACACGTTCATTTGTTGAATGATGTCCTTCAGCGTTGAGAAGATTAAGCGATTCGAGACTCAGTCTGGCAAATGACATTTGGTTTGCAAGTTGATACGCTGCTAAGCAGTGTTGATGCTCATCCCCAAGCCAACCAGCAATCTCTGCTAAATCATGATTACACGCAAGAATAGGGTCGAGCGTTTCAATTGAAGGGTCATAAGAAGGGTCTTTCTTGCGATTTTCACGTTCAGCAAGAATCTGTTTTGCTTCTGATGGACTTGCCATGCGAATGCGTGGGTCCCAACTTGGGTTCTCTTCAAGCCATTGCAAATCTTCTGGAGTAAACGCACTCATTGCTTCAGTTGAAAGTGGAGTTTGGTTATACCAACGCCAGAAAGCACGAATCCAACCATCAGTAAGAACAATATCAGCATCAAGGATTTCACCAGTCATCGGGTGAGCACGTGATGGTCCGATTGCTGTTGCAACGTCATTGTGGAGCCAGCGAATGAAGTTATACCGTACGTCTTCGGGGTCTTTGTCCATATGCGCGCCAGTCGCTGCATCTTGGTAATAGACCTCCATCGCATTGTCGATACCTACCTTTTCAAACGCTTTGTTCCAGAAGAGTGCACCATCTCGAACCCAGCGGCGATATCGAACAGGTACTGTGTGCTCAATATAAAACACGATTGGTTCTTTCGGAGGGCTCAATGTCAAACTTGGATCACGCTTTTGCAAGTCCCAACGATTGATGTAACGAATCCACTTATTTTCATCGTGGAATTGGTTGAGGTCTCTAAAAGATGTAGTGAAGTAGCCCACCCGAGTGTCCGCCTTCCTTGGTTTGTAACTACCTTTTTCAGGTACTTCACTGATTGAATAGTGAATTGTTTTGTATTGACCACCAGAAGTGGGCATTTCAAATGCAACTTCCATATTCTTTGGGAAAGATTTTGCCTTTGCAATACTGGCAAGACGGCTGTTTGTTCCGCTTGCAACTGAACCCGCAATTTTTGATGCGTTACTTACAAGTAGGGAGTCAAGGTCGATGACGGGTTGACCGCTTGGACCTGTTGCCACGATTGGAACGTCAATCAAGACTGTATCTGTGAAGATTGTGTCAACTGCATCTTGGGATGTTTTGTCGCCACTAGAACGAACTGAAATTTCCGGCTCAATGATTGCAAGGCGATCACCATAACGCTTGAAGTACACGTATGCTTCGTTGCCTTGAAGACCAGCAAACTTAACGCCTGCTGAAGGTGTGACTGCGATAAAGAACTTTTTGCGGTCCCAGCCACGTGGCAGTTCAGCTAGAAGTTGATTCTCTTTATAGTTTGCCCACAAGTCGAACAGTGGAGATTGACCATTAATGGTCGACACAACTCTTGTATACCCCTTGTTCACCTCATCAAACTTCTTTGGAGCAGCGTCAATTGCTGTCGTTGCAATAGAAACGATGAGACCTGATAACAGGAGCGACTTTCTTCTTAAAAATGATTTCATGTAATTGTCCTTTTCTTTCCTTCTCAATACGCACACAAACGTGCCTTAGGTTCACTGTTTTTGACCTCAATTGAGGGCATCGGCATGTACAGAGACAACGCTCAAAACAATGAAACCAAGAGCCCCCTATTGTGGTTCTCGGACGTTAAAAATGCAACCCCAAAATTGAAATTACTGGAGCGGGGCGACGGTAGATGCTTGTTTCGCTCTAAACTCAGAAATCGTCTTTTTAAGGCCGTCATCGCTCATAGATAGCATTTGAACAGCAAAAATCGCTGCATTTGTAGCCCCTGCACCACCAATTGCAAAGGTTGCAACAGGAATGCCTTTTGGCATTTGAACCGTTGAAAGAAGGGAATCAATCCCATCGAGTGACCATGCTTGCATTGGACAACCCAAGACTGGTTTTTCAGTATGTGCTGCTACACAACCGGCAAGGTGGGCAGCGCCCCCTGCTGCACAGATGAAGAGTTCGACACCTCTTGATTCAGCGTCTGCAAGGTAATCTCGGAGAATTTCAGCGTTTCGATGCGCTGATAGTGCGTTAGCTTCATGGGCGATGCCAAATGAGTTCAGTGTGTCAGATGCTCGTTTCATCGTTGGCCAATCTGATGCACTTCCCATCAAGATGCCAACGCGTGCGTTTTCAACAGTTGTATATGTGCTCATTTCAGCATTGTAACAATAAGACGCTTTACGATGCAGTTGTGCTGTTTAATCCTGGAGGAAATTGCTTTACTCTTCGTCTCGGAGTTTAGCAAGCACTGTGAAATCCTCAAGCGTAGTGACGTCTTGGTTAGAGTCGGTGCCTGCGGCGACATCACGCAGTAACCTTCTCATGATTTTTCCAGAGCGCGTTTTTGGTAACGCATCGGTGAACTTCAAAATGTCAGGTTTTGCAATCGCACCGATTTCTTTGCCAACATGCTTTCTTAGTTCATCTTTTAGTTCTTCGGATGGTTCGCAACTTGATGCAAGTGTACAGAACGCGGCGATTCCAGTGCCTTTGATTTCATGCGGCACACCTACGACTGCTGCTTCTACCACAGACTCATGACTCACCAGCGAAGATTCGACTTCCATCGTGCCAAGACGATGACCCGATACATTGATGACATCATCAATTCGACCCATAATCCAGAAATTGCCTCGTTCATCTTTTCGTGCACTATCACCAGCAAGATACATTCCATCAACTCTTGCAAAGTATGTGTCAATAAATCGATCTCTGTCACCATATACGCCACGCAATGTTGATGGCCACGGCTTTCGAACAACAAGTAGCCCCCCTTTGTTCTCGCCCACTTCATTACCTTCATCATCTACAACTGCTGCATCAATGCCAAAGAATGGTTTTGTGCAGGAACCGGGTGTTGTTGGTGTTGCGCCAGGAAGTGGCGTGAGCATGTGTCCGCCTGTTTCTGTTTGCCACCATGTATCAACAATTGGGCATTCATTATTGCCAATGACTTCGCGGTACCACATCCACGCTTCTGGATTAATAGGTTCGCCCACTGTTCCGAGTACTTTTAGTGATGACAAGTCATGCTTGTTTGGATGCTCATTACCCCATTTCATAAATGCGCGAATCGCTGTTGGTGCAGTGTAGAACTGCGACACCTTGTGTCTCTCTACGATGTCCCAGAATCGGTCAGCGTCTGGGAAATTCGGAGCACCCTCGTACATCAGAGTTGGCACTCGGTTCGGAAGCAGTCCATAGATGATGTAACTGTGCCCTGTAATCCAACCAACATCTGCTGTACACCAATAGACTTGTTCATTTCCTGGAATGAGATTAAAGACCCATTTACTCGTGAGATAGGTGTACACCATATACCCACCAGTTGTATGCATGATGCCCTTTGGCTTTCCGGTTGAACCACTTGTATAAAGCAAGAAGAGCATATCTTCTGCATCCATCGATTCACAATGGCAGTCTTCATCTTGTTTGTCACAAGCATCATGCCACCAAACATCTCTTCCATCTTGCCAACTGATGTCGTTGTTACACCGCTTCAATACAAGAACAGTTTTAATCAACTCCGTCAGTTCAGTAGCAGCATCAACGTTGCCTTTGAGAGGCACGACGCTGCCTCTTCGCCATGAACCATCGCATGTGATGACGATGTTTGACTTTGCATCTTCAACTCTATCTGCAATGGCTTGTGAAGAAAACCCGCCGAAAATCACCGAGTGTGGCGCCCCGATGCGGGCGCATGCAAGTACAGCAATCGAGAGCTCTGGAACCATGCCCATATAAATCGTTACAACATCACCTTTTGTTACGCCAAGTTCTTTCAATGCGTTTGCACACTTGCACACTTCTGCATGAAGGTCGTGATACGTTAACTTTTTGACTTCAGGTTCACCGTCATAAGGTTCACCTTCCCAGATGATTGCAATATCATCACCGTGTCCCATGCTGATTTGCCTGTCAACACAGTTGTGACAGAGATTTGTTTTACCGCCTTCAAACCACTTGACATCTGGGAAACCGCTTGAACAGACTGTATTCCATTGTTCAAACCAATCAAGTTCATCCGCAACTTCTGCCCAAAACTCATTTGGCGATTCAATTGAGCGGCGATAGAGTTCTTCATAACCATCTAGAGATTGAATGTAAGCTCCGCCAATACGTTCATTAAACGATTGTTGCGGTTCAAACACTCTGCTCTCGGTCAGAATAGATTCGATGTTGCTTTGTTCAGACATGTATGATTCTCCAATCAACACATCTTAATGTTAATCACTTACGCTTTCGGCGATTTCTGCGATTCCGCGAGTTTCGTTTTGAGCTTGTCTTCGAATCGTTCTTCCGCTTCGATTGCCTATCTCGATGTGATGAGTTGCCTCTAAGTTGTTGTTTCCGCTCTTTTGGTTCGGGAAAGGCGGTGATTCTCAGTTCTAATTGTCGAGTTGGCAAATCCACTGCTGCAATCTGCGCTTTGACAGGGTCGCCAATGGAAAGAATTGCACCAGACCGAGCAGACACAATGCTGCCTGTTCCATCAATGCGTTCCCACTTTTCAATTCTGTTCGATTTGTTCTTTAGTAAATCGAAGCGGCCGAGTCCTTCAATCAGGAATCTATCGAGAGAGACAAAAAAGCCTGATGCAGAGAATCCAGTAATGATGCCTTCAAACTCATCTCCAATATGGTGCTCAGATAGAAACTGCAAAACTAAGAACATTCGAAGAGAACGCTCAGCTTGCTCAGCATTTCGTTCAGTTGAAGAGCAGTAGTAACCCAAATCTACAAGTCGCTGTATCTCTAACACTCTTGAATCTGAGTGCAGTTTTTCAATGAGCGATCTTCTGTGTTTTCCACCCTTGAAGTTCGTCCCGTTATCAGTGTGGTCAAGGTAGGCGCTTAGCACGCGGTGCAAAGTTAAATCTGGATATCTTCGAATTGGGCTCGTAAAGTGTGCGTAGTGGTCACTTGCAAGTGCGAAGTGCCCAATCTCGTTGGGACTGTAGGTCGCTTGGGTCAGCGTTCGCAACACTGCAAAGTGAACCGCGCGAGCTGATTCGCTATCACTTGTTGCGACAAGTAGCCTTTGCAGGTCTTCTCTTGATGGCTCTTCAGGCATCGACACACCAACACTACGAGCAAACAATCTGAGTTCTTCCATGTCCCCAAACTTTGGCTCAGGGTGCGTCCGCCTTAAAATCGGAATGTCTAATCCTGCAAATGTTCTCGCAAGAGCTTCATTTGCTTCAACCATAAACATTTCAATAATGCGGTGTGTGAATGCATCGTCTTCAGGATGCGCGTCTTTTACGTGCCCATCGTCATCAAACTCTAGCACGACTTCTGGCAAATTGAGTTCAATCATGCCATCTTTTCGCCGTCGTTTTAATAATGTGTTTGCAAGTGTGTTTGCAAGCTGAAGTGCGTCAATCAAATCACTTGAGTATGCGCCGCCAGTGACACTTTCTTTTCTTGCTTGTTTCTCGTCACCTTCGATGAGTGCTTGGGCTTCTAGGTAAGTCAATCTTTTAGTTGAGCGAATCACAGTGTTTGAAAGGCGATGGCCAATTGGCTTGCCTTTTCGATTGAATTGAATGAAAACTGATTTTGACCATCTTCTTACGCCTTCTTGGAGTGAGCAAACTCCATTTGATAATAACTCGGGAAGCATCGGCACAACATGTTGAGGTAAATACACACTATTGCCCCGCTTGATTGCTCCACTGTCTAGCGCACTCTCGGGCTTCACAAAACTAGCAACATCTGCAATGTGTACGCCAAGTTCCCAAGTACCCTCTGCTTCGTCGTATGAGATATTAATGGCATCATCAAAGTCTCGAGCATTTGGAGGGTCAATCGTAAAGACGAGCTCATTTGTCAAATCTTCTCTGTCATCGTCAGGTGATTGTTCAAAGTTAGCAGAAACTTCGCGAGCTTCTTCAAGTGACTCGTCATTAAATGAATCATGTAAGCCAAAAGCCATAATAACAGCTTGCGTTTCGACGTCAGGCTTTCCTGCGTCTCCAAGCACTTTAGTGATGACGCCTTCACCGTAGTAATCGCGCTCTGGAAAATGAATAATTTCAAACGCGACTTTGTCTCCTGCTTTTGCATTCGTTGCGATTGCGTCCCGAATGATGATAAAGTCGTGCAGTTCTGAACCATCAGGTTTCGCAAGCCATTGCTTGCCTTGCTTTATGAGAGTTCCGACAAAATCATGTTTAGCTCTCTCAATAACTTCAATGATTCGCCCCGATGACCCCTTCCCCTTCCATTTTCCACTACGAGATATTGAAACACGAACGATATCGCCTGTTATTGCATCACCTTCACCGCCGCGAGGAATGTAGACATCACCCTCACGATACTTTTGTGATGGTGAAACAAAGCCAAAGCCTCTTTTGTTTGAACGGTATTTGCCTATGAGTTCATCAGGCAAGACCGGCAGGCGGACACAACCATCCCGCCCAATTTCAACAAGCCCGCCTTCAACCGCTTGTTGCAGGGCTTCTTTAAAAATGTCTCTGAGGTCTTGCGCAACACGAAGTTCTTTCGCAATCACTTTCGGAAGTGACGGGTGGTACCCCTTGTGTGAAAGGTGCTCTAAAATTCGGTTTTGAAACCGTGCAGGCATAACGGAATGCTAATCTTTCTTCGGAGAAGTCGCGTTGCTATTCGATTCCTTTTTGGAATCTTGCTTCTTCGATTTCTCAGTTGTACTTGTTGATTCTGCAGCCTTCTTATCTTTTTGATATGAAGCTGAGCGGTAATCTGTTTCATAAAAACCGCTACCTTTAAACATCACACCAGCGCCAGAGCCGATGAGCCGCTTTAACTGAAGTTTGCCACATTCAGGACATTTCTTCTTCACCGAATCAGACATTTGTTGAAACATCTCAAATGCGTTTCCGCACGCTTTGCATTGGTAATCGTACGTTGGCATTCTTTACGCGCTTAATGCTACTTTCGCGGGACAAATGACAATGTCACCAAGTTGATAGCCTTGTTGCAATACTTGAACGATGTGATCTGATTCATATTCGTCTGTTTCTTGACGAAGCATGCCTTCGTGGAGTAATGGATCAAGTTTGTCGCCAACTTCAGGACATATTGCAGTTACCCCACAAACAACAAGTCCTTTAACAAGTTCATCCTTTGCCATTTCAAAACCTTTAGCGACTGCGTCATCTTGAGCATGTCCAATAGCGAGGTTCATCTGTTCAATTGCAGGGATGATTGCACGAACAACTTTAGCGATACCACCATTTTCAGCTCGCAGTTCATTTTCACCACTTCTTCGTTGGAAGTTTTTAAAGTCAGCAAGTGCTCGAAGTTTTGCATCGTTTGTCTCAGCAAGCTCTGCCTTTAACTGATCTACTTCAGAGAGCGTTTCTTCAGTTTCAACTACTTGTTCAACTTGTTCTTCGTTTTGTTCAGTCATCATTTAGTTATTCCTCAGATTGGTTTTTTTTGCCACCTGTTACTACATCTTTCACTTTATCCCAAAACGATGTTTCGGGCTCGTTGACAGGAACATGTTCTGAATCTGCATACGACTCAAGCAACGTTCTTTGTTCCTCAGTGAGTTTCTTTGGCACAATCAATTTGACAATAACAACTAAGTCGCCGCGTTTTCCTGAACGAAGTTCTGGAAGACCTGCGCCTGCAACGCTGAAAATTTCATTCGTTTGCGTTCCTGCAGGCAACTCAACTTGATGCTTCCCATCAATCGTTTCAACTTCGATGGTCGCTCCGAGAGCGAGCTGTGTGAATGCAACTGGAACAATTGAAATTAAGTTATTCCCATCGCGTTCAAACTGTTTTTCTTCTTTAACGCGGACAACAACATGCAAGTCACCCCTTGTTCCGGAGCCGTCAGGTGAAACTTCAGGTGCAGGCGGTTCACCTTCACCCGAGACGCGGACGGCTTGCCCGTGATGTATGCCTGCTGGAATCTTGATGCGAAGTGTGCGATGGACTGCTTTACGACCTTTTCCATGGCACTCAGAACATGGGTCCGTGATGATGCTTCCCTTGCTGTG
>JAYZCQ010000096.1:0-12547 GCA_036338245.1 Planctomycetota bacterium | reverse complement strand
ATCGGAATGGGTGTAACTTACTATGTAGCAATATATTACGCTCTTGCACTCGGCAGGGCTGAAGTAAAAGCTGGTGGAACGCATGAAGCCCTAATTGGGAGTGGTTACATGGTCGGACCCGTCATTGGACTTGGTACGCTTCAATTTGCCTCAGAAAATGGCTCAGATTACTTTTTTCCGCTAGCAATCAGCGTTTTTGCACTTATGGCAGTAGGCGTATTATGCTTTGTTTTTATATGGAAAAAAGACCGATAATTCTCTGTAACTTTTGGGGTTATTGACCGTAGAATCATGGGTCCGATGTAGAACATTGGCAATTTTCTGACTTAAGGATGGCTCTATGATTCAGACACTATTTACCGCATTAACTGTTCTTTCCCTTCAACTTGGCGACTTACCGCCTTTTGAGCAAATTTCAGATGGGTATGACCCCGTCATTTCTTCAATCGATGGGACGCCTGGCATGTATTCAATCTTCGTCAATGAAGATGACAACGTGCTGATGGAACTCGCTCCTGGCTATGAAGGTCAACCAATCCTCATTGCTTACACCATTTCAAGTGGCATCCAGCAATCAGGCGTTCAAATGGGCGATATCTATGGCTACTGGAAACGCATTCGTGACACGCTCGTTCTTGTTGCACCTCAACTTGAAGTGAGGACAACTGGCGATTCACAATCACAAAGTGGTTATGAACGTGCATTCACTGACCGTGTTGTTTTAGATGTTCCCGTCCTCGCGACTGGCCCAAATGGTGGTCCTGTGATTAATGCGACTAAGTTGTTCCTACACCAAAGTGGCAGAATCTTTGGCGGCGCAACTGGCGGAGCGCGTTCTGATTTAGGAACTCTTGCGAATGCAAAGAGCTTCCCTTCAAATGTCGAACTAGCTTTTGAGATGCCACTTGGTTCAGGTAACTTTGGTTCAATTTCATATTCAATCCGTGAAGTTCCAAAAAATACTGGCTACAAACCTCGTCTCTCGGACCATCGGATTGGTTATTTCACAACCGCTTATAAAGACATTGGTGATGCATCAAGTGAAGACCCATGGGTACGCTACGTCAACCGTTGGCCACTTGAAAAAGCAGATCCGAACTTAAAACTTAGCCCCCCAAAAAAACCAATTGTATTTTATCTAGAGCATACGATTCCAGTTCGTTATAGACGGTGGGTTCGTGAAGGCGTTCTAGAATGGAACAAAGCATTTGAAAAGGTAGGCATCGTCAACGCTATTGAGGTTTATCAACAAGATGAAGCGACTGGCGCTCACATGGAAAAAGATCCGGAAGATGCTCGCTACAACTTCATTCTTTGGACAAACTCAGACATGGGCTTTGCAATTGGCCCAAGCCGCGTTGATCCTGAAACCGGCATGATTTTAGATGCAGACATTGTGATGGATGAAATCTTTATCAATGGTTGGACTCGCGCATGGCATAAACTTCTTCCGGAGGTTGCCATGGAAAGTTACAGCCCGGAAGCTCGCGAGTGGTTGAAAACGCATCCGAACTGGGACCCTCGTGTAAGACTTGCTTCTCCATTTGAACGAAACGATGTCATCAAGAGAATTGCTAGTGAACCAGCGCATCCTTCGTTGCAAACGCAAACGGATTTACTTGGTGATGACGAGTTTGACGGCTTAAGTCAACGCGTTTCCCAAGTCAACGGTAAATGTATGTACCCAGCATTCCAAGCGGCTGAATTGTCAATGGCAAGGCTTCATCCCGAAGTTCTTTCAATGCTTGCAGAAGGCAATGAAGATGCTGATGGCGACATGCTTGATGGTGTTCCAGATTGGTTTATTGGCCCAATGCTTCGAGATGTCATCATGCATGAAACAGGCCACACGCTTGGGCTTCGCCACAACTTTAAAGCCTCAACGCTCCATGATATGTCTGATATGAACGATGACAATTTTGAACATGAAGCAATTTGCGGTTCAGTCATGGAATATTCACCGATTAACATTAATGTTGGCGATGGTCCAACGCAAGGCGACTTTACCATGATGACCATTGGTCCTTACGACTACTGGGCAATTGAGTATGGTTACACGACAGATGACGAATCGTTACCTGCGATTCTATCACGCGTCAACGAGCCACTTCTTGCATATGCAACTGACGAAGATGCGATGGATGCTGACCCATCAACAAGACGATTTGACTGGGCAAAAAATCCGCTTGATTACGCAGACTCGCAAATTCGTCTTGTGAAACAGCTTCGGGGAACATTACTTGACCGCTTAGTTAAAGATGGTGATAGTTGGGGTAAAGCTCGCAGCGGTTATGAGATGCTACTTAACAAGCAGTTCAGTTCAGTCGGTACTGCTGCTGATTGGTTAAGCGGAACGCTCAATAACAAATCACGCAAGGGCGACCCTGGTGACCGAAATCCAATTGAAGAAATCTCACCTGAAATTCAACGAAGAGCTCTCAGCATGGTGCTTGAAAACACGATGCGTGACGAAGCGTGGCAACTCGACAGCGAATTGCTTCACAAAATGACTGTTGAGAAGTGGTGGGATGCAGGCGGCATGGCTTCCATGAGTACAGACCCAGCATTCCCAATTCATGACAGAATTGGCGGTTTGCAGGCAAGCGCTCTTTCAATGCTCCTAAACCCAGTAACGCTTGGCAGAGTCTACGATGGCGAATTCAGAAATGAATCAAGTGTTGACGTATTGACAATGGCTGAAGTGGTTCAGTCAGTGACAGATGAAGTGTGGAGTGAACTTGATAACTTGCCTCGCAAAACTTCAAACAGAAATCCTGCGATTTCAAGTTTACGCCGCAACCTTCAAAATGAACACTTATCAAAACTCATCGAACTCAGTCTTGAACAAGATTCTGGTTCGCCAGCTGCTCGCACCCTTCAGAGTTTAGTGCGAATGCAATTGAGTGAAATCAAAGATGCTATCGATTCTGCTAAAGCAAGTGATACATATACACGTGCGCATCTTGCAGATGCTTCAACGAGAATTCAAAAAGCACTCGATGCACAGTTTGCAGTGAGCAGTGCTCCTGAACCAGCAATTAACTTTCGTGGACGCTTTGGTGAAGACGCTCAGTAATTGAATGTTTGTTTATTCAAAGGCAGTGCTGAAAAGCACTGCCTTTTTTTATTCCTCGTAAGAGTTTAGGGAACACTTCGTGTATCCTGTTGCTTGTGACACTTGCGACGCAAACAATTCAAAAACTTTGGTTTGAACCGATGGCAGGTCCAGAGATGGATGGCTTTTGGCTAGAACCAGGAGCAGTGTTGCTGTTTGGGAGGGGCTCCCAATGTGACATCAAACTGCTTGATGCGACGGTCTCGAGGAAGCACGGTCAGTTTGTATCGATTGATGAAGGTTGTTTTGTTACTGACCTTGGCTCTACGGTAGGGACGTTCGTCAATGAAAATCAGTGTAAACCAGAAACGAAAGTTCCCGTGACAACTGGTGATGTTGTTCAGATAGGCCCTTGGATATTCAGGGCAAGTATCAGGCAAGGAGCACCAGTTGCAATGCAAACGCTTGACGACGGGCTCGACATGCAATCACGCGTTCAGCGCTTTACTCGTTCTGATGTTGGCAACCTTGCGCAGCATAGACTCAGTTTGTTAATCGATTGTTCAGCTGAAATCAATAAGGCAGATACGCTACATGGGCTTGGCGAATTGCTCGTTAAATCCGCAATCGATGGCACTGGCTTCCAAAGGGCAGCGATGCTTGTTTCAAATGAAGGCGATGAGATTGATGTCATTGCATTTAGTGATGGGCAATCGAAAGACGCGAGCCAAACGGCGTTTAGTCGCTCTTTGTTGAGTGCGGCCTCTACTGGTGATGTTGCGTGTTTGCTTTCTGGCGATACGGCAGGATATGGACAATCAATTGCTGATTTAAATATTCACTCTGCAATTTGCTGTGGAGTGATGGTCGACAATGAACTCGTTGCGTATTTGTATCTTGATGCACGCGACCAAGAGCGACAGATTCAACAAGATGCCGCGGGTTTCTGTCAAGCGCTTTGCCAAATGGCTGGACTTGCTTACGCAAACTTAAGACGACTTGCAATGCAAATTGAGCAGGCAAGGCTTGAGCAAGACATGAATGCTGCACGCGAAGCGCAGCAACTCATGGTTCCAAAAGAAGTCAGTATCGGTGACGTGTTTGAATGGGGGCGAATATTTAGACCGGGCCGCGAAGCATCCGGCGATTTGCTCGACATTATTCCTCTCTCTGATAGCCGGATGGCGCTCATTGTGGGAGATGTGAGTGGTAAAGGTGCTGGTGCAGCTATTCTGATGAGTGCGGCGCAATCATTTATCCATGCGAAAATTAACGCTGGTTGTGATCCTGCTGAAACTGTTACTGCTGTTAACAAGTTTGTTGCGAAGCGTTCAGCGATGAACCGTTTCTTAACACTTTGGGTTGGCATCTTTGATGCTGAAGCAAAGGAACTTAAATATGTTGATGCAGGGCATGGTCACTGGGCAATTCGCCGTGCAAATGGCACATCAGAAGCGCCTCCGAATCCTGACGGATTCCTTATTGGCATTGATGCAAATTCCGAATACCGAAATGCAACATTACTCGTTCAAAAAGGGGACAGGATTGTGCTCTTTAGCGACGGCATTCCGGAGCAGCAATCCTCAACAGATGAGCAGTTTGGCGTTGAACGGGTCTATGACCTTATTGCTGAATCCCCCTCTGCTGAAGAGGATGTGAAGCAGTTACTTGATACTGTGATTAAGTGGGCGGATAGCGACCACCTTGATGATGATACGACCATCGTCTCATTTGGTCTTGTAGAGTAGTTTTAACTGTAAGAACGCCGTTTTTAGTAGTCAGAGTGGCTTCATTCGGGTACACTTCAACCCTAAGAAAGCACCATTGAATGAGCAAATCGACCCTACCACTCCCCCAACAACCCAAATTCGGCCAAACATCACGAACTGATGTGTGGTGGCTGCAACCAATTGTTGTTTTTCTTGGGTTGTTAGCTTTTATTGTGTATTCAACATGGGCAGCATTTCAAGGAGATAATTATTTCTTCTCGGGTGGTGGTGCTCAGTATTTGTCACCCTTTTATTCACCGGTTATTTTTGATGACCCTTCTGTATTTAGTGCAGAAGGTCACGCATGGTTTGGCGCAAAGCCAGATATCTGGCCAGCGTGGTTGCCATTCACTCCTGCGTTACTGATTTTGTGGGCGCCTGGAGGATTTAGGTTTACATGTTATTACTACCGAGGGGCATATTACAAAGCATTTTGGGCTTCACCATCTAACTGTACAGTTGGTGAACCACGGAGTTGTTATCGAGGTGAGCATTCGCTCCCCCTTGTTCTTCAGAATATCCACAGATATTTCTTGTACATCGCACTTATTTTTATCGTCATTCTTTCGTATGACGCTTGGTTATCGATGTGGTACAAAGATGCAAGCGGCGTTGAACATTTTGGCATTGGTGTCGGTTCTATTGTTCTTACAATAAATGTCATTTTGCTTGGTGGTTACACCATGGGTTGTCATGTTCTAAGGCACCTCGTTGGGGGGAAATGGAACAAACTTGCTGGAAAACCCATTCATAAGAAAGCGTATGAATGTGTGTCATGTTTAAACAAGAAACATATGCTATGGGCATGGATGAGTTTGTTCTGGGTTGGTTTTACTGACTTTTATGTCCGCATGTGTTGCATGGGTGTTTGGACAGATTGGAGAATCTTTTGACTACGCCTTACACAACGCACGAATATGATGTTCTCATCATTGGCGCTGGTGGCGCTGGATTAAGAGCAGCTATTGAAGCCTCTTCGATGGGCGTTTCAGTTGGTGTGATTTGTAAATCATTGCTTGGTAAGGCGCACACCGTCATGGCAGAGGGCGGCATGGCAGCATCAATGGGTAATGTTGATGATAGGGATGGTTGGAAAGTTCACTTTGCTGACACAATGCGTGGTGCCCAATACATCAATAACTGTGAAATGGCAATGCATCACGCGAAAGAAGCACCCGAACGTGTTCATGAACTTGAAGCGTGGGGTGCACTTTTCGACCGAACCAAAGATGGCCGAATTCTTCAACGAAACTTTGGCGGTCATAAGTATCCTCGACTTGCTCACGTGGGTGACCGAACAGGTCTAGAGATGATTCGTACGCTTCAAGACCACGGCATTCACGAAGGTATAGATTTCCACATGGAAGTAACAGTGACCCATCTCATCAAAGATGGCGATCGAGTCGTTGGTGCATTCGCTTACGAAAGAGAAAAAGGACGATTCAACCTCTACAAAGCAAAGGCAATTGTTATTGCAACCGGTGGTTATGGTCGAGCTTATAAAGTGACGAGTAACAGCTGGGAATACACAGGTGACGGTCAAACAATTGCTTTTGATGCTGGTGCTGACCTGCTTGATATGGAATTCGTGCAATTTCACCCAACCGGAATGGTGTGGCCACCAAGTGTTCGCGGTATTCTTGTAACTGAAGGTGTCCGCGGTGAAGGTGGCATCCTGAAGAATTCCGAAGGCAAACGATTTATGTTTGAAGATGTTCCTCCAAACTATCAATCATCAACTGCAGACAATGAAGAAGAAGGATGGCGTTATGTGACTGGGGACAAACATGCGAATCGTCCACCAGAACTTTTAACGCGTGACCATGTTGCACGGAAAATTGTCAAAGAAGTCAAAGAGGGAAGAGGTTCGCCTCATGGCGGCGCATTCCTTGATATTGCTTGGATTAAGGAACACATCAAAGATTCTGAAACCCATATCAAGAAGAAACTTCCGAGTATGTACCACCAGTTTATGGAACTTGCTCGGGTAGACATCACGAAAGAGCCAATGGAAGTTGGTCCGACGACGCACTATGCAATGGGCGGTATCCGCGTTGATGCAGATACGCAAATGTCAACAGTTGACGGACTCTTTGCTTGTGGCGAGTGTGCGGCCGGTCTTCATGGTGCAAATCGCTTGGGTGGCAACTCACTTTCAGACCTGCTTGTCTTTGGTAAGCGTGCAGGAGAGCATGCGGCACTTTATGCTAGGGAACATGGTGAAGGTACAATTGATGCATCACATGTTGATACCCTTGTTGAAGAAGCCCTCGCACCAATGAACCGTGAAGAGGGTGAAAATCCATACGCTATTCAGCATGAGTTGCAAGAAACGATGCAAGACCTTGCGGGCATTTCTAGAAGTGAAGTTGGTCTGAATGAAGCCATTGAGAAGATTCATGCACTGAAAAAGCGTGCAGCGAATGCGTTTGCTCCAGGAAACCGTGAATATAACCCTGGCTGGCATACTGCGCTTGACATCCATAATTTATTGACCGTTTCAGAAGCGCTTTGTATGTCCGCAGTCATTCGTACTGAGTCGAGGGGTGGGCACTACCGCGAAGAGTATCCTGAAAAGACCGAAGAAGGCAGTTCATATAACGCTGTTGTTAGAAAAGCAGCAGATGGTTCAATGGAAGTTGAACGAATGCCAGTTGTTCCTCAAACTGACGAAATGAAACAAATCATTGAGGACAACAAATAATGGCGCAAGTAACGTTTAGAGTTTGGCGAGGTTCTGGGAATGACGGTCATTTTGAAGAATACACTTCTGAAGTTGGTGAAGGCATGGTTGTCCTTGACGCCGTTCATGACATTCAGGCAGAGCAAGCGCCTGACTTAGCTGTACGTTGGAATTGCAAGGCAGGGAAGTGTGGTTCTTGTTCCGCTGAAATTAACGGCATGCCAAAACTCATGTGCATGACCCGGTTGTCGTCGCTTGATTTATCACAGCCAGTCACGATTGAACCGATGAAGGCATTTCCACAAGTCAAAGACTTAGTGACGGATGTTTCATATAACTATGAAGCGAAGATGAAGATTAAGAAGTTTAAGCCTCGCAGGCCAGATGCGCCAGATGGCACATGGCGTATCCAACAAGAAGATGTTGAACGAGTTCAAGAGTTTAGAAAGTGCATCGAGTGCTTCCTTTGTTCAGATGTTTGCCACGTTCTTCGAGACCATCATGAGCATGAGGGTTTTATTGGCCCTGCGATGTTTGTGAAATCAGCTGCCTACGAAATGCATCCACTTGATGTCGAAGACCGTGTCTCTGATTTGAAGGAAACTCAGGGGCTTGGTTACTGCAACATTACAAAATGTTGTACGAAGGTGTGTCCCGAACACATCACGATTACGGATAATGCCATTATTCCACTCAAGGAGCGAGTTGTAGATGAATATTACGACCCACTGACTCGGCTCTTTAAAATGTTCAAACCAAACAAATCAAAGTAACTATTCAGCTGTTACGTTTAAAGTTGGGCTTGGTACAGTCGGTTTTTAGTACACAGATTGTTGCGTCGTTATTTCGATGATGCCTTCCCAAGCTTGGTGTGATGAGGCTGCGACTCTGAGTTGTAGGGGGTTGCCTTCTACGATTTGAATAACAGTTTTGCCAGAATCATCGGTGACGTTTGAATCTCCTGTCGCTGTGAAGGGTTCAAGGATTTCAGAAGATCCGGTAAACAGAATGTTGTTTGAGGTTGGGTTAAAGAGATACATCGGATACGCTGTAACCTGTGCGCCTTGTACCGGCATGCCTGAACTCGTTTCAACAGTAATTGTTGCGGGGTGGTATGTGTGGCAACCGGATAGAAACAATAACATGACGAACAAATACTTCATGAGGTTGCTCTCCCTACAAAGCCATAATATTCTTGCAGTTCATTAAACATTACGCACATATCAGTTGGAAGTTGAATGCTTGGCACATCGTATTTTCGTGGTGGGTTAATCGTATCTAAACAGATTGACATCCATTCATCATATGGCTCGATACCAAAATGGGTTGACATTTGCTCAAAACTACTTTTCGTGTCAGTCGTTAATTGTTTATATGTGATTTCTAAAAGAGCAGAGCCGAGTAACTCACGGTGTTTTTGAATCTCCATCAAACTAATCAGCCACTCAAGTGCACCCATCTCAATGTCGGTATGTAAATGTGGCACCTCATTTTCAAAGTAACCATACTTAATGGCATCTTGTTTAAGTGCATCCCATTTGCATTTGTCTCGTCCCCACCAGCGGTTCCATTTGCCTTTTCCTGCAACGCCAAAGTCGGAGTCTTGGGAGAGGCGATCAACAGATTGGACAACATCTAGACCGTTTCTAACGAGATGGAGAAAGTTAGAATCTGCCGAACAAGCGTGCAGAAGAGGAATACGCATGGCATGTATTGGCGTTTTTTCAATTACCTTTTTATGAATCGTGCCCCGGGCTTGTTCGCCTTGCATGCATCCCTTGAATCGTTCTTTGACGCTCGCTGTGGCATCTGTTTCATCAAAGATGCATCTAGGTTCAACACCTCCCTCACCAAATAACCTCACCATATCAGTTGATGGGTCAATTGCTCTCCAGAGGTGGTAAGGCTCGCGTAAGTAGTGGACTTCTCGATGTTGAGTAAGGAGTTTACCGGTAATGGTTGTGCCTGAACGACCACAGCCAACGACAAATGAAACAGGGTTGATTAGTGGAGTTCCACCATTAGGTTTGCCAGCATCCGCCTGAGCCCGTTTGAGGTTTCTCATGTATTTGATATACCGTGCATAGGGCAACAGTTTTTGAACGAAGGGTAGCGGCATGAGTGAGGATTGTATCAATGTAGAGGAGCGTGCGAATTTCAAACTTTGCTAGAATACTCACTCGCTTTTTACCCTTTAGGTGGGGTGGCCGAGCGGTTGAAGGCGCCGGTCTTGAAAACCGGTAAGGGGCTTGTCCTCTTCATGGGTTCGAATCCCATCCCCACCGCTTTATGAAACGTCCTTTCTCAGGAAAGGGCGTTTTTCTTATGTGTATTCGTGTTTATTGGTACACGCGTACCTATACGCCTTAAAAGCGCAGCTGTGAAGAGGTAATTTGTCATGTAAATTTAGTTAGGTATCACAAATTTATAGGTAGCCTAACTAGGAATGACTGCTTAGTTTTCCCCCGGTACCCCCCCCAGTAATCTTCGCTTGCCTTGAATGGATCTCAAGGGTTAATTAATGACTGACTACAGCATGTCAGTCACACATGTTTCATTTGTAAAAACTCCTTGACAGTTCAATTCGGACTTGTATTATGTCTGTTGCATTAAGAGCAGGGTTTAACCCTCACCAACCTGCCTGCCCAGGTAAGGTGGTGTTTGGAAAACATTTCCAAGATGTGGCGTATGAATTAACTTCGACGCAAAAGAGTTGGGCAATTTGTTAGGAGTTTTCGGATGTCACGGAAAGTAAGTTATAGGGGATGGGAGCCAGTTTTTGCAAAGGTAAAAACAGGGTTATCATTGTGGAGGCTAGATTATCTTGGTGTTGGCGAGTGGAATTTACATTGCCATATACCGATTTTGGATGGCGCGAATATCTGTTGGAATTTTGTTAGGCAAGGCGGAGTTGATACCTTGTCCCAATGGGCGAAAGTTATTGCTGCAGACTATCTTGAAAATGGTGTACAGCGACAATTAGGAATACGTACTTCAGGGTCTTATGAGCAACGATTATGTCGGCTTCGCGATTCTTTAATCATCATAGCCAGGGATCAACTGTGTACTACAGAGGGTGGGATTGGAACAAGTTTCGTCTCGTGTTCAGAAATTACTTTGTATGCAGAGCTTGGAAATGCTGGTGGTGTCGATATATGGGGCAGATGTACTGAACGGTTTGTGGGTGGAACTAATTTCAGTATCGCAGAGGATTGTTCTTCGATGGAAGAAATCATAGCTGCAATAGATAGCGCAGGGTATTCGAGTGATTTGATTAACATAGATCAACTGAATAAACTCTGTTGTAACTAGGTCAGAAAACCGTGTTAGCGGGGATTCGATTCTTTGCTTTCTAATCGCTCTTTAACTCGCAATTCAGCTTCTGCATATTTTGCTCGACCTTCTTCTGGCGTTAAATCACCATTTTCAACAGCGTTCCTAATCTCTCGACCAGTTTCTTCTAGCCAAGTTCTAGCACGCATTCCAGCATCACTGGGACTGCGTTCAGAACTCTCGCCCATTCTCTTTCGCATTTCACCAAGTCTTATCTCCATTTGCTCACGTGTGATTTCACCAGCTTTGACCATTTCAGCCATTTTGTCAGCAGCATCTTGATATCGTGCTTTCATTGAGTCTTGGTCTTTGCGACTTGCATTACGCTCACCAGATTGGCCCATTCTCTTTCGCATTTCACCAAGTCTCATCTCCATTTGCTCACGTGTGATTTCACCAGCTTTGACCATTTCAGCCATTTTGTCAGCAGCATCTTGATATCGTGCTCGCAAATCAGTTTCTACTGTTTTTGACTTTTTGGTACCAGTCATTCGTTTCTCGACTCTTTTAGCGATACCAGCGTACATGGCGCGACCTTCTTCTTCAGTCATCTCGCCATTTTTGATTTGCATCCGGATATTTCTTCCCGCTTCATTCAAATGAGCTTCTGCACGAGCATTGCCATCAGTTGAAACAGTTGGTGTTTCTATAGATTGTTCTGTAGCATGTTGTATATTGTTTGTACTTTTGCAACCAGTAATTAAAACTCCTACAGTCAGTAGTGCAAATGTAAGAGTATTTGTCATTTTCAGCATTGGAAACTCCTTTGGTATATGTTAAGTGTTCTACATCTTAGACGTGCTTGTTTTAGAAGATATTGCTATTGAGTAGCAATTATCTGGAAATCGCTACGCTGCTCCCACAATAACAAGAGGCAGGGGGTATGACATCAGCAGATTTCCAGGAATGCTTAAACGCTTTATCTGTTGTTTCTGCCTCTTCAAATCTTTTTTGTCCTCGTAATGCATCTCTTAAACCAAGGAGAGCCCATCCATTTGCTGGGAATACTTCAAGATCTTTAAGATAGACCTGTTCTGCTTGTTTGTATTGCCCATTAACTATCAGCAACGCTCCATATGCATGACGTGCAGGCATCATCCATGCAGATGGTTCGGCATATATTAATTCTTCTTCTAGCTCTACTGCCTTTTTTAATGAGCTTAAACCAGTGTCCTGATTGCCTGCTTTAAATTCAATTTCTCCAATAAGGACTAGCCTAGCGAGTGGCATTACCTCTGATGCTGGTTGTCCACCAAGCATCCAATCTTCATCAGGTATATTTTTAACAGTCTTGTCAAACAATGAAAGTTCTTCTCGAGCTTGTTCGATTCTTGAGGAATTTGCAAATGCTATACCCCTTGCATAATGTTGCAGCGATTTTGAAACTACTGCCCATTCTGGCGGTGTTGGTTCCGAGAGTATGTCTTCCCACAATCCGAATCTAACAAATACGTGCCATTTGCTTGCAATAACTCCATCGCTAATAAATCCTAGTTTTTCTAACAGAGGTGCAGGTATCTCCTTTTCAATTGCCCTTGCAGATGAAACAGCTTCTCTTTTACGGCCTTGTAACATCGCTGACCATGCTAGGAAGTGTCTGTTATGAGCCATGTAAAAACGATACTCTCCAGCATTAGGATCAGTTTCAAGCCAGGCGTCATCAAGTGCAGCAGCTCTTCGATTGCAATCCGCGGCATCATCATACCG
>JAYZCQ010000095.1:0-18249 GCA_036338245.1 Planctomycetota bacterium | reverse complement strand
AAATGTAACCGTCACAAAACCATATGGAATCCCTTGCGCTACATAAAGGATGCAGAGAGTGATGAGTCGAATAAAAGGGCGGTCAGATAAAGACATAGGGTAATTTGACATTTTACATTTTAACTTTTAGTTAGCTGCTGCTAAAGTATGTCATACAGGAGAAACTTATGAGTTTATTAATTGGTTCAATCACGATATTTTCTGCACTTGTTAGTTCTGATGGCACACATTATTTCACCTATTTTGATGAAGTCCAAAACTTGTCAATTGACCAGACAATGATAGTCGTGTGCGACAACGATGAATCACCAGAGATCCCATCATTTGTCAAAGACATTGACAGTGAATATGCGCTGAGTTCAGTCCCTGGTTTTGCCTATGTCAAAGTTAATTCGAATTCGTTCCAATCGATTTCAAATATAGTTGAGAAACTAAATGATTCCAAACGTTATGATTTTGTTTCACCTGTCTTTTTAAGTGATGACAATCTGCCTTACATCCCAACTCAACATTTACTGGCGCGAGTTGCAGCCGATGTAAACACAATTAAAGCAGAGCAATTACTTCAGAAATTAGGCTCTATTGAAAAGAATTATTCAGGCATCGACAACTTATATAGAGTCAGCACAACACTTACTTCTGGTCTCGAAATTTTAGATATTGCAAATGAATTAGCCGCAATGGCGATGTTTGAATTTGTAGAAAGTGATGCTATTTCTTGGACAAACAGTTACTACATTCCAAACGATCCAGAATTTTCACAGCAGTGGGGACTAAATCAATCAAATAATCATGATATGGATGCCGTTGAAGCATGGGACATTACTTTTGGTAATGAAGATGTCACAGTGGTCATCCTGGATTCAGGAATTGATCAAAATCATACCGACATTAATCAACTACCTGGTGAAACATTTACAGGTGCAAGTGAAAATGGGGATCCCTCAAACAGTTGTGATAATCATGGCACTGCAGTTGCTGGATGTGTTTCAGCAATAATCGATAACAATTCTGGTGTGGCAGGCGTTGCACCATATTGCACAGTAAGAGCTGGCAAAATATTTAACGAACTTAGCATCTTTGGATTCTGCTTAGGTTTTCTTGAATTTCAAGATAGCTGGGCAGTCAATGGCATCACTTGGGCTGCTGATGTGGGCGCAAAAGTGACGAATTCAAGTTGGGGTGGAGGGTCACCATCTGCTTCGATTTCAACAGCATTTAATGAAACACGAACCCAAGGCGTCCTCCATATTGCCGCTGCAGGCAATGACGGAACCACAACAATTGGTTGGCCTGCAAACTTAGGTAGCGTGAATGCTGTTGCTGCAATGGCATCTAACGGTACCCTTGCTACTTTTAGCACTTCTGGAAATGGTTTATTTATATCAGCCCCTGGGGCGAGCATCCGAACTACTGATCGTATGGGTGGTGACGGTTATGGCACAGGCAACACAACGACAATCGATGGAACTTCATTTGCCTCACCATATGTTGCAGGTGTCGCGGCACTCGTATTGTCTATGGATAACAGCTTGTCTCCAGATGATGTTGAAAATGTTCTTGCCACAACAGCAATTGATTATGGATCAACTGGATATGACACTACCTATGGTCATGGATTCGTGAATGCTTTTCAAGCTGTCGCATCCCTAGATACACCTGGCTGTGAGGGCGATGTCAATTCCGACAACATCGTCAATGTCTCGGATGTGTTAGAAATCATCAATCAGTGGGGGACTTCTAATGAAGATGCAGATGTAACTGGTGATGGCATTGTAAATGTCTCTGATTTGCTCGCTGCAGTAGCAAATTGGGGCGAGTGTCCATAAACGCCTTTCCAATTACTTAAAAGTGCTGTAATCTACCTATTCCTGGTCCATTGGCGCAGTTGGCTAGCGCGCTTGCATGACACGCAAGAGGTCACTGGTTCAAATCCAGTATGGACCATTGCATGTAGGAAAACATTTTTCTAATCTTCTAGTTTAAGAAAAATATATTTTTCAGCACCATTAGATAAGTAGTGTTTCAAATCATTATCAATAATAATTGCATCTAGATTTGGAAACCTGTTTGCAAACTCAATTGATCCTTCTGGTCCCATTACAAAAAAAGCCGTTGAAAGGGCATCTGCTAATGTCGCATTAGGCGTGATGACAGTAACGCTTTTTGTTCCCCTCGCAGGCATACCAGTTTTTGGATTAATAATATGGTGATATCGAATACCATCTTTTTCAAAATACTTTTCGTAATCACCGCTAGTTGAAATACAAGTATTTGTAACATCCAAGACATAAGCCAATTCATTTTTCAATCCATCTGGCTTTCGTATTCCAACTCTCCATTTTTTGCCAAAATTAAGACCACTAACAAGCACTTGACCGCCAGCAACAATTATGTAGTTGTCAATATTGTTTGAATGCAATACTTCCTTGCACTTATCTAGAGCAATGCCTTTCCCTATTGCACCTAATCCAATCTTCATTCCGGGTTTTAAGAATTTGCAATGATTGTCATTTAACTCAACATGCCTCCAATCAATAAGATTAAGTGCCGATTGAATAGACTCATTGCTTGGCATTTTTTCACTATCAAAATCCCACAATCCCCAAAGAGCCGCCCAAGTAGGATCAAAAGCACCATCTGTCATCTCAGCAATTTCAAAAGATGCTTTAAGGGAATCCTTTAAGAACTCATGCTCTGTTTTAAAATTTAAAAAGCCACTTTCATTTAATTTCGAAATTGGCGAAGATGATTTCCATTCAGATATCTTCTCATCGACATCAACAAAAATATCGAGAACATATTCATAGCATTCATCGCTATTTGGTGAAAAAGCAGAAATAGTCGTACCCATAACAAGATTTGGCTTATTGGATTTTGAATAACTAAAAAATATACCTGAGATCAAAATAAAACAAGTTAGGCCCAATCTAAGCATAATTAATTTATCCAATATATTTTTAAATTAGATTTCAATGCAAAATATAGTGATTGTTTGTTCGATCAATATCTGGGAATACCTCTCTAGAATCAATCTCTACTTCTGTAACCCTTGATGGAAATGAATATTCAACATCTCTTCTAGTAGACCATGCCCACAAAGTGACGGGAATATCCTTAGCCCATACACTTCCATCTTCACATGTTATTGTTAATGCAACAGGGCATACCCAATCCGCCTGGTTTTCTAAAGTGATAGTAGCTAACCATTCATCATTTTCATTTTTCTGTTTAACTGCAATAACCGCTTGATCTAATTGCATTGTTGATTCAAAGAACCCTTTAAAAAACCATTGAAGATCCATTCCTGACATATCCTCCATAGTTCTATAAAAATCAGATGGACGAGGTGATTTAAATGCCCACCGCCGAACATATTCTTTGAATGCTATATCGAAGCGCTCTGGGCCAATGATTTCCTCACGAAGTAACCGCAGGCCATAAGCAGGTTTTCGATAACTAAGATGTCCACGAGAATGAAGTAAGTCAGGAGGGGTGTTGATTGCTTTCAAATCATTTTTATATCGTTCAGCACGGTACTTTGGAACATCAGGTCGATGCTCTTTTTCACCGTAATAGGATTCTAACGAATAGTGATTGACGAACGAATTAAGTCCTTCATCTAACCAAGCATGCCTGCGCTCATCTGTATTAACTAGCATTGGGAACCAATCATGCCCAACTTCATGGTCAGTGACATTAAACAGTCCTTGGCTATCTCGTCCACGACAAAAGACGAGCAGTGGGTATTCCATTCCGCCTTCAATTCCACGTACGACCGTCATTTGCTCCCATGGATATGGATATAGAGATTCGCTGTAATATCGAATCGAGTGTTTCACCATGTCCGCAGCGTCATACCAGTAACTTGTGACTTCTTCTGGGTAACAAGCCATGCAGAGAATTCGCCGAGTCGAGCCATCAAGATCTTGAATGGCAACACTTGTTGCATCCCACTTGAAACTTGCGCTAGTTGCGAATGCAAAAGTTCGGATGTCATTTGTCTTGAACTTCCATGTGAGCATGCCATCGCCTTCTGGACGGCTTTCCTCTTTTCCAACTTCTTCAGCATTGCGAATCTGAACAAACTTATCACTCGTCATTGCTTCTTGCAATCGTTCGTGTTGCGTTTTAGTAAGGACTTCCTCAGGATTTTGAAGGGATCCTGAAGCAACAACAATGTGATGTCTTGGCACAGTTACTTCAACACTGTAATCCCCAAAGTTTGTATAGAATTCGCCGCGTCCGATGTACGGCAAGTTGTTCCAGCCATACACATCGTCATAGACGCACGGCGTAGGAAACCACTGAGCAAACTCCCAAACAGCTCCAGCTTCATATGCATCGTCATATCCCATACGAATGCCGTTGATTGTCGGGAAGGGAAACGTCCAATCAAGTGACAGTTTCACGGACTCATTTGGGTCCAGTGGTTCGTTCAGCTGAACCATTGCGAGCGTTGCGTAATCGTGCCAATCAACATGAATTCCATCTGCTTTAAGATTCGTTATCTTGATGCCCTCAAAGTCATCTTGTCCTAATGAGCCTGATTCGCGGACTCGAACACTATCTTCGCGATGAATATTCTGTTCGAGCTGAAGCCAAATCTCACTGAGTGTGTCAGGAGAATTATTTGTATATGTAATGACTTCAGAAGCAGTGACGAACTGTTTTTGAGTATCAAGGGTGACTTTAATATTATGGTCTGCACGTTGCTGCCAATAGTCATGACCAGGCGAGCCAGCCCCAGTCCTAACAGTGTTAGGCGTTGGCAATGCCATTGGCATAAATACATCGCCTTCATACATGTAACTTACTTTCTCAACTATTTTTTGCTTCTTTTGACACCCAAACGAGGCGAATAAAATTAACGCTAAAGTAATCAGTTTTAACATGCTTGCTCCATGACTACATATTCCACACCAACTTCTGCAAACATCGAAACACTTTTTTGAATTGAGTCGTTCCAATGCTCATCGCCTTCTACAATGTTTCGCGTCACGACTCTTGCAATTCCTGCTTGTACAATTGCAAGCGTGCAATGAATACATGGGCTAAAAGATGAGTACAACGTTGCTCCGACTGGCGAAACGCCATGCCTTGCACACTGAATAATTGCATTCATTTCAGCATGTACGATGAGATCATATTTGGCTGGACGTTGCAACCTGTCATCAGAATCTTCAAAACCTCTCGGGAGACCGTTGTAACCAGTAGCAAGGATTTGTCGCATGGGAGAAACGATGACTGCTCCAACACCTCTCGATGGATCTTTACTCCATGTTGCAATCGATTCTGCTAAATCTAAAAAGCGGTGATGCCACTTATCATCCATTTGGGCTCAATTCCTTTTTGGCACTACACCTGCGGCTCTAAACGAAAGCACTTCCTCACCTTGGACATCAGTCTGCACTACGATTTGCGCATTGATCGAACCAATGTGCGTTTGAGGCAGCGTGCCTGAGACGATGACGCTGTAGGAGCCGTCAATCTCAGGAACTGCTACTGCGTTCATTCCTGCAACAGTTGGCTGCGTCACTGAAGTGCTTAGTATCTCAAATGGTTCACCATCTTCTCTGAAGATTTTAATTCGCTTGTTGTATGTAGAACCTGGTTGCAGAGTTCCAATACTGATAATGTGATTACTTGCTCTAATTTTTCCGAATGTTTTTCCATTTGCAAAAATTGTGAGCGTATGATTCGTATCACTTCCATCGGGCATTTTACCAACACCATTAATGAGTACTTGACTGTGGAACGCACCCCATGGCCTGTTTGGCGCAACATCAATTCTAATTCGCCTTGGCGCACCTTCTGGAACATCAATCTCCTTAGCAGTGACATAAAGGCCATGCTTCCCCATGCCCTTGATTGAAAGAATCTTGTAGTCAGGATCAGCTGGGTAGATATTAAACTCAATCGATTCAGGCTCACCCATTTTCATCTCTTCTAAACTCAGAAACTTATTGTCTACTTCAATAAATGGCTTGACGATTGAGCGAATCCAAACTGATGTTTCAGGATTTACTGGCGAGTTTGTATAAATTGTGACTTTCTTATCTTGCTTACGCTGCTTACCTCTTGGATCAAACGTAACAGTGATGGTGCCTTGTTCGCCAGGCTGAATGACGGTTTTGTCAGCAACAGGCGTTGTACAACCACATCCAGCCTTCATGCGTGTAATAACAAGCGTTTGAGTACCTGTATTAGTAAAAGGATAAGTAGCAGTCATCGACTCATGATCCCAAATTGTTCCAAAATCAAACTCTTTAACTTGGAATGTAATGTCAGAACCGCGAGTTGTTGTTTGAGCAGGTTTTGCAGCCGGAGGCTTGTCAGGCACTTGCGTTGTTGCCGATTGGGTTTGTTTTTGTTCAACTGGTTCTTCTGCTTGTTGATCTTCACTACAAGCATATAGCAAGAACATTATAGAGACCAGTGAAAGGGAGTTTTTTCGACTAAACATGGCGTAAAGTGTACCATGTCTCAATCTTTTCAATAAGGAGCAATTCATGCCAATTCTAACCAAAGGTCGATCAATGATTGTTCTTGCACTAACCTCTGCAAGTTTGTTTTCATTTACTACTTTGCAAGATTCTCCTGGCGAAGAACTCGCAAAAATGGAACAACTTGGTGAGTATTTAGCAGAACCAGGCAAGCAACATGAATTCTTACAAAATTTCGTAGGCGACTGGACTACAGAGTCTTCTATATTTGGAATGGAGCCAACGACAGGAACAGCGTCAAACGAACTCATCTTAGGAGGACGATTCCTTGAGGGCGAGTACAGTGGAACAATTATTGACTCAGCGTATGAAGGTAAAATAACGCTTGGCTATGACAAATACAAAAGAAAATACATTGTTACTTTTATTGATTCACTAGGGACCTCGATAAAGTACGCCGAAGGCTTTCTAGACAAATCGAATCGAACACTATCACTCTGGGGATCAATGGATGAATGGATGACTGGGGAGCATGACAAAGTAGTGCTCTACCGATTTACAATCCAAAATAAAAATCAGTTTACACTTGGAATTCATGACCTTGCGATGTATCCAAATGACGCAAAAGTCATCGAAATTGTTTACAAACGAAGCGAATAAAAAAGAGTGCCCCAAAAAGGGCACTCTTCTCTTTTGAAATGTATAAAACCTTAATCGGTTAACAAGCGATACGCAGCGTTACCGGCTCCGGCTTGTGTTGGTGTACCCCAACCAAAACCGCCAGCTGGATTTGCTTGATAGTATTCGCCATCACCGAGGTTAGAACCTGCAATACCTGTTTGACCATTGGTCCCAAACTCATTCCATGGAATGATGGCATACCAATATTCACCAGCAGGAAGTTCAACCGTAACAGGGAAACTAACGAGCGTACCTGCACCAGTCCATGTTGGATAGTTTGGCTCCACAATATCGATGGAGTACACATCACCAACTAGGTCAGCACCTGCAGCATCTGACGAACTGTAAATACTAATTGTATAGTTCGTAATACCTTCGATACCGTTGTAACCATTCCAACCATTAATGACAGATTCGATTGTATTAATCGTTGTTGCTTCGTCGAAGACGAAGTTATCTAAGGTTGCAATGTCGTATGCAGCGAAGTCTGCTTCGAAGAATTGGCTTGCAGAAATATTCCCGCTCAAATCACTACCATCAGCCATACCAATTTGGTCGTATGGAAGTGGTTGAATGTCACAGTCGACATCATCGCACTCAGTGTTTGGCCCCATGTATGTACCACCAAAGGCAACACATTCAGAATCTGTTTGGCCATCTAAACAACTTACAGCGTCAAAGCAACAAGCACCAGGAATTGGCTGACAATTGTTAACGTCTTCACATGACATATTGTCACCGTAGTATTCGCCTTCAAGTGCCAAGCATTCGCTAACTGTTGTAATTTGACAATCTTCACTAACACAACAAGCGCCTGTGTATGCACCACAACCATCACTTGTAATATCAATGTCTACACAGAATGCAACATCGTAATCTGCTGAACCCCATCCAGCATTGTTCTGAGCAGAACGTTCGTCACCTGGAGGCGCTGTTTCCCAGAGCCAGAAGCATGATTCAGTTTTATTGTTATAGATTGAAATCCAATAGCACTGACCAGCCTCAACTTTCACTGGTTCATGTGATGCCGTGTATTGATATTGAATCAAATCACCAATTCCTGATGGAATGACATCGCCTGTAGGCGTGACGCTTGACACAACACTAAATGGTCCAGCAATCATCGTTCCAGGGGTGTAACCATCAGCATCGTCAGCGTAATACTCAATTGTAAAGTTGTCGCCTGTTCCAGGACCATCGATTCCGCAGTCTGCTGGACCACCAAAGTCGATGTAGAAACCCCACCAACAGACACTTGACACAGCACCGTTAGCACTTGGACTAAACGTGTCAGCCACTTGATAACCCGCAGATGGGTTAAGGTCACTTGTTGCTCCAACAGTACCACCCGAGCCATGTCCTTCTTGATCTGGACTTTGGCAACCAACTGCTTTACAACTTGAATCACATGAAACAGTAGCACAATCTGTACCTGCGCCTCGGTAAACACCACCAAGGACTTCGCAATACCAGTCACTTATGCCACCTGTGCATTGTGTTTCATCAATACAGCATGCACCAGCTCCACATGAGCTATCTGCACATAGTGAATCATCACCTAGATACAAACCGCCAGCATCGGAGCAGTCAGCTGCGAGCATATTATCCATACAATCACCATTTTCATAACAGCATGCACCCATAGGCCTACAATCTTCACCCCATGCAGCAATAACTGCAAGAAGGTCTGATACGTCAACTGTGCAATCGCCATTTGGCGCTGGTGCAATGTCACCAGTAGGTCTGAATGTGCCATCACCAGTAATGCCCCAATTTGCAATCACAACGAGCACGTCTGAAACAGCAACAACAAGGTCGCCATCAACGTCTGCAACGCATTCTTCTGCAAGAGGTAATGAGCAAGGATCAGTTAGGGAGTTGTCATAAAGTCGAAAAGCCACATCATTAGTCGTTTCTTGATAATTATCAGGCATTCCAAATCCACCACCAGGATTAGCCTGGTATCCATAGACACCGTCGCCAATATTTGAGTCGGCCACACCAGTTTGTCCATTAGTAGCAAACTCATTTGTTGGAATCATTGAGAAATAATATGAACCTGAGTTAACTGAATGATTTGATGGCGCACTTACTAAAAAACCACCACCCGCCCAATCAGGTGAAGTAGTCGAATCTGCTGCATCTGCATCTGATGATGAAATATCACCAACAAGATTAACTGCTGCGGCTTCAACACTGGAATACAAGTTTGACTGGTAGGCAGTAACACCGGATGGATCTACGAATCCATTCCAACCATTAAGTACCATCTCAACAGAACCAATGGAAGTCGCGTTATCAAATGAAACATTATCCATTGATGCTATTGAATACTGGGCATAAGCCTCTTCAAAGTATTGGCATCCAGTAATATTTGTACCAATTCCAGTACCATCCACTGGACCGATTTGGTCAAAAATAATTTCTTGGCCAAGCGCAACAGCACTAAAACCAAGAACCGATAGTGTGTAAATAGTAGATTTCATATCCATCTCCTCTTTTAGTATTCCACCATTATGACCTCAAAATAGCATCTGAGTCAAGGAAAAAAACAGCAGCAGGTAAAAAACCTGCTGCTGTATATAAACATAATTCTGATTTAATCAAATTTTAATCGATTGTGAGCGTTCCTGAACCAGTATCGCCTTGCCAGCCACCGATTCGAATGTAGTAAGCAGTGCCTGCTTCTACGTTATAGTCGAATTCTGAGTAATAAGCCTGGCAACCACTACCGCCATCTCCATCACCATTACAAGTTACTTGATTATCTGCAGTACCTTCATAAAGGACCATTGAAGTATCATAGCTTGATGAATCACAGGTTGAGAAATTGACATTACCACTTTGCTTTGGCGTAAAGATGAACCAAATATCTTGGCTATTCTCCCAATCTAGGTATGTACCAGAACATTGACTATCATCGGGCTGTGGATCACTTGGCGTTGCAGTTTCTGTTTCAAATGCATTTGCACCATAATTAGCACTCATTGCATTAGCTGCTTCGTCGCCAGCTCCAGCAACAGGGCATTCAACTGCATTACAAGACGAACCTTCACCTTGGAATGTGCCACCAAATTCAGAACAATCTGAAGCTAGTGCATCTGCACATTCTCCATCTGAGAAACAACATGCGCCTTGTTTAGGGCAGTTAGCCTGCGAACAAGTGCTGTCATTACCACTGTAAGAACCACCTGCGTTAATGCAATCTGCTTCCGTTTCTTGTTCTGAACATCCGCCTTGCGGTAAGCAACAAGCTCCAACTGGTGTGCAGTCTTCTCCCCAAGCCGCAATGATTTCAAGGATGTCTGATACGCCAACACAACAGTCACCATTGACGTCTGCTTCTGGTCTAAAAGTACCATCACCACATACACCATACTCTGCTATAACTGCAAGTAAGTCGCCGACAGCGATAGCGTAATCATTGTCTACGTCTGCAGGGCATGGACCAAGTGGAAGTTCACATGGATCAATCAATGCGCCCTCTGGAAGTGTTGCTGAAACAATAATGCCTTCAGGCCCACCAGGCACGAAGTAATTAATTGACAAATCGCCGTCTGCTGGAGGGCTAGCCGAGTCAAATCTAAAGTTATACATTTGACCCCAACGCAACGCATTTGCGTTTGCATTTGAACTATATGACTCTGTGCTCCAAGAAAGAACACCATTTTCATTTGAGATATTCCATGTTTGGTTTGAATAATTCGAACCACTGTTTGTTGGAGCAAAATGGATACCAACATTTGTTGGGGCAACTTCGCCAGTATTGATTTCTACCGAACCAACAGCTCTTTCGCAGTTTAAGTTGTGAATTGCATACTCATAATGATAAGTACCATCGCCGTTGTCTGAAACTTTCGACGCGAGGTATAAACGACCAGTGTCTGTGTCAATGATTTGAAGTTCAACTTCTGGATCAATTTCGCTCCAAGCAACTATTGCAGGATCTCCTACATTTGTTTGCGTAGGACCATTGCCAATGCCATTTGGATCTGAGATTGAGTTAAATTCTATCTCACGCCATGAAGCGTTATTCATTTGGTTGCCGTAGTCAGCGTCATCTTGAGTGACATACATACCCTCTACAAAATATCGAGCGCCTGGATTTTGCGAAGGGTCAACATCAGAGTTTGCAATTTGAAGGTTGCCTCGAATAGAACTATCGCCTTCTGGCGAATCAGTAAACGGATAGTTATAGAAACCTGTATAAGCATTAACGTCACTTCGGGGGACTTCACCATTTGCATTAAGACCCGCCCAGTAAGTATCAGCACAGCCGATTCCTAGAGTTGAGCAAGGTGTAGATTGACAATTGCCACAACCTGGTTCACTTACAGCACAGAATGAGTGTTTCATAAATGATTGCATACCAATTTGTTCAAAGACACCGTCTTTGAGCCTAAATGCGTTGGAAGCAATTGTGGGAATATCGTTAGTTCCGCCATACCAATTGGCTTCCATATCACCAAAGTTGCATGATTGCGTTGCAATGGCGTAACCACCAATGCCTCCCGAACTTCCGTAATAATTCATGTCAAATGAATTCTCACCAGCAATTGTCCACGCGACAACGTCCGGTCCAATTTCACCCATTCTTTGAACACGCTTTCTGTCAGCATGTCCGCTTAATGAAAACATTCCTACAGTTGCAGTTGCAACGATAGCGGTTGTTAATAAAACAGTGGTTTTTTGCATATCTAAATCTCTCCTGCTAGCTTTGAGTTTAATACCTTAAGGTATCACGAATCGGGGTAATTACCACACAATATTCGCGTGTTTTTGCGGTTAGATGCGATGAAATTATGGTTTTCAGACATCAATGTCTCAAAATAGGTAAAAAGGGGTCCGATTACCAGTTTGAAATGATGATGAGTAGATCAGAAACGCCTGTCTGATCATCACCATTAAGGTCAGTCGGGCAGTTGCCAAAACAAGGTCCCCAGTTTGCCATGACAACCAAAATGTCGGTGATATTGATGAGCCCATCACCGGTGACGTCTCCAACCAGAGTCCCCCCAATGATTTCAAAAAAGTCATCGCTGTAATCAGTCACCGAAATGGAGTCGCCATCAATTGCAGTCACACGCAACGAACCAAACTCCGTGTTTTGGTCTGGAACTGTCCAGACATGCGAACCCGTATGTGGAATCTGCTGGGCAATCATCTCCCAAGTTGAACCTGCGTCACTTGAATATTCAATGTTTACTTCTTCGATTCCTTCATCGTCGTCAGCGAGCCATTTAATTTGAATCGATTGATTTGCAATTAAAATTTCACCGCCATCAGGATATTTTACATACGCCGCTGGAACTTCGCCGCCACTGTGTTTTGGGACATGCATACAAATGCAGTGCATCACGCCAGCCGAACCAACGATATCTTCACAAGGAATAGAAACAATAGTCTTATCCGGGCATGCTTGTTGCCAGCCGTTAATGGCTTCTTGATTATGCTGTGAAATTTGTGAATTGGAATAACTTGGCACAAGTACAAGGCCATTACAGATAACTGAATTTGCATACGTATAGTGCGTCCAACTTTCACTTCTCGCTGGAATACGCACAACGCTGTACCCGAGAAATTCAAGCGTCGATGCAGTTGCATCACAAATTTGGTCTTGCGTTGAGTTCACGTTGTATGGCCAATCACTAATTACGCACGTTGTATCAGAAGCCCAGCACATCCACATATCGATGTGCTGTGTGTAATCAATTGAAGTTGGAAAAGCGCCTGTAATAGTTACGTCAAGATTTTGAAACTCGCTCCAGTAATCACGAATCTGAGTTTCGGAGAGTGATGGATTTTCATCTACGATGAGTTCGGTTGCCCAGCCGTAATCGTACGCATTCAAGTGAAAATTTCCTCCACCGTGTATAAGCGGAATCTCATAGTACCCATGACTAAATAGGGGGCCAAGATGACTGTTTAATGCATTGTCATTTGGTCGTGGACGGTTGTATGTATGGTCTACTATAGCGCGGCAGCCGTTTTCATAAATATATCTTGGTCCGTAATCTCGTATCCAGACAGTATCAGTTGTACGAACGACAAACTCTACTTTGCTTGTATCACCACCATACGAACTTATCTGAGAAAGTGCCGATGACTGCTCGCTTGTCGAATCTACAACGACAATCGCTTTCGCTTCGCCAATTGTGGTTATTTTTGCTGCCATGTTCGCAACAATTGAAGAGAACCCTTCCCACGCAAGCAGAATTGCATCTGTTGGCTCATATTCAGCGGTGCAGTGGACAACGCCAGTTGGCGCTTCCACGTTGCCTCTTACTGGCACTTGAATTGGGTAACGCTGAATGTGTAGCTGCTCTTCTTTTGTCAGGTAACGCGGTGTCTCTGAACCCTCCGGATAGATTAATTCTGAAAATGGCAAGCCTTGCGGCTGCGTCGCACTAAGTATCGTTGCTATGAAATGAGAAAAAAACATTAGTTATCTATACCTTATGAACAGTCGAAAGACAACAACTAATTAGCATTAACCATCATCAGGTTGCATTTTTGCTCTTAATCGCTTTTGTTGTGAACGTTTTTTCTTTTCGTTCAGTCGTTGCAATTTCTGATTCTTAGATACACGACTTTGCTTGCGTTTTTTCACCGGCTTAATTGCCTCGCGAACGAGCTCACAAAACCGCTTAATGACTGCTTCACGATTGCCTTGCTGACTTCTAAACTTGGACGATGAAACTCTCAAAAAACCATTCTTGTTTATTCTTGTTGAAAGCCTTGCGTGCAGTCGCTCCTTCTCTTGTATCGAAAAAACGCTTGAAGATTGCACATGAAAGAGGAGTGTTACTTTTGTTTCAACTTTATTGACATGTTGCCCGCCCGGACCAGAACTCGTCCCAAATTTAAATTCAAGTTCTCTCTTTGGAATCCAAATTCGTTTGTCAATCTCAATCATGATTTAAGTGCATGCGTATCAGTAAATGCTTTCCAAGCGCTGTACCCACCTGCGAGGTTTGCAACTTGGTACCCTTGCTTTTTGAGCGCCATACAAGTTGCAGCGCTGCGACTGCCGCCTTGACAATGGATGATCAACGGATGCTCTTTATCAATCTCATCAAGATGATTCATGATTTGCGTATGTGCAAAGTGAACTGCACCATCTACACAACCACCATCATGCTCAGCTTGCTTGCGAACGTCGATGATTTTAGGCTCTTCCATCATTGTGAGTTTTTGAGCATCTAACTCATCCATTGTTTGCAAATCACTGATTTGCTGCAGCGTCTTAGGAGTTGCAAATCCAATGACATTATCTAATCCTATACGAACTGCATTTCTAAGCGCTCTATCGATTGTGTCATGAGTCGCAATCAACACAACTTGCTCATCTAAATCTACAAATGAACCTGCAAATCGATGGAAGTCGCCATTTGCTTGCGACCAAATTGTGCCTCCAATGTGACCATCTCTGACTTCATTCCATGGACGCGTGTCAATCACAGTTGCAGACGTTGCAGCAATTTGCAGTTCGTCAGCATTGTCGAATTCCTTGAGCGAAGGCAGCGAGTCCATCCTTGGCACACCATCACGGTTCATCTGTTTCATTTTCGCAAAGTAGCGAGGTGGCTCCGGCTGTTCAGAAAGCATGTAAGACACAAACGCTTGTTCGTCATCTAGAAGTTGCAGTGGAGGATTCGTTCGTTTTTCGTATCCAACAGTTGACTGAGGCACTGCACCGAGCGCTTTGCCGCATGCGCTTCCTGCACCATGCGCTGGCCAAACTTGCATAAAATCACTCAACTCAGCAAATGCTGTACTTGAAGAATGCAAAAGTCTAGCTGATGCTTCCATTGTACCTTCTAAACCTGCTGCGGTTTCAAGTAAATCAGGTCTACCTAAATCACCAACAAACACAAAGTCACCTGAAATGATGCCAATTGGTTCATCCCTACCAGCATCAAACACGAGAAAACAGATGTGTTCCGGCGTGTGACCAGGCGTGTGAATCACTTTTAGTTTTACTTCGCCAACAGTAATCACATCACCTTCTCCAACGAGTCTGCAATTTGTGTCAGATTCTTGAGCCCAGATATATTGCCAATCATCCCCGCCTTCTCTAGAGAGGTAACAAACTGCCCCTGTTACACGTGTGAGTGATTCTGAACCGCTCAAAAAGTCTGCATGAATATGAGTTTCTGTCACGGCTGTAATCTTCAACTTCCGTTCGTTTGCTGCATTGATGTAACGGTCTATATCACGAGCAGGGTCAACAACAATCGAGTGCTTCGTCTTTTGGCAACCAATTAGCCATGCTGCATGTGCCAGATCGGGGTCAAATATTCGCTCAATAATCATTTTCGTTAGCGTACCAAACATCGAAAAGTTTTGGATTTCAAGTTGCAATTAGATGCTTTTCATGCTCTGATAGTAGAGTTAACCCCATTTGGAGACAAAAATGAAAAAACAAATTTTTATAATCCCCGCTTTGACTATCAGTGCACTTCTCGTGATGGGCACACTTGAAGCAGGAACAAAAAATCAAACTCGTGGAGATGACGAGCCTTTAAGAGGTCCGGATGTTGTGGGGTGGTATGTGGGCGGCTACGGAGATGGGTTTGATATGACACTTTATGGCCAAGAAGACGGTGTACTCGGTTTTGCATTTGGTACGACTTCATGCAACTTCGGTGACGAAGAAGCAGAGTGGTACGGCGGAACGAATCGTGTTCCGGTTATTGCCCAAACTGCATATCGATTAAAGGATGGCGTGTTTGAACAAATTGGTACTGCATGGCTTAAACATTCCTTTTGTGCTGTTAGCGAACCGGGGTGTGGTGATTGCCAATCTACTCCTTGCTCAACACTTGGTATCGGTTGCGCTGACACTTATTGGTCCGGGCTAAATGCAGATGCAATTGCTCCAAGGTCTGCAGTTAATGCTCATACTGGATACTACGACTTTCCATTTACAATAGCGCCCACTGGCGATTCTGGAATGCGTGGAAAATTGCATTTAAAAACTGAGGATATTGACCCTTCTTTGAATCCAGATGCAGAATATTTTGTCGAATGCCAATATGTATCTCCTGATGATGCGGAGTGGGGCAATCAAGATAATAACTGCTCCTACAAGTGGATGAAATTTACTGACTCTTTGTACCCTGTAGGCCTAAGTTCAACGCAAGTTGAAGATTCTGCTATGCATGGATGGAAATTCTTTGATAATGAGGTTGATCTACGTTCACTTCGTGTTCCTGATGAAGGGCTACTTGAAGTTGGGGTACGAGTTCATGACCTAGGCAATGGCACATGGAAATATGTATACGCAATTCATAACATGAATAGTGACCGTTCAATTCAATCATTTGAAGTACCAGTTGGTGATTGTATTACAGTCACTGATATCAATTTTAATGATATTGATTACGGTAGCGGCGAAGTTATTGATGGGACTGACTGGGATATGTCACACAGCGAAGGCGCTGTCAAGTGGAGTACAGTCTCTTACGATACAAATGAATGGGCAAACGCGATTCGATGGGGCAGTACATTTACATTCTGGTTTACTGCGGACCAAGGCCCAGTAGAAGGCGAACTAAATCTTGGCATGTTTAAGCCAGGTGATGTGAATGAACTGATGCATCTTGCAGATGTTCCTGATTGTCCATCAGATTGTATTGGCGACGTTAATGGCGACAACTTCGTTGATATCGCTGACCTCCTCGATGTCATTGCCTATTGGGGTACTGACAACGAAGACGCTGATGTTAACGCTGACGGAACCGTCGATGTCGTTGACCTTCTTGAAGTCATCGGTGACTGGGGTTGCAACTAACCCTTCTAAGAAATCATTAAAAAGTTAAACTTTTTGCCAAATTCTTGCCTACTGCATTGAAGACGGGTGCTTTATGCGCCGATTTGGGAAGAGAACCATGAACCTAAAAAAGTGGAAAGACAAGTATAAGTGGCTATTAAGGCGTGAAGACATCTTAATCAAGGTACTTATCGCAACTAGCGGCCTTTTCATTGGTCTTATGGTGGGAAAAGGGCTACAGAACATTTTCTAAGTCAGTTTGCTTGTAGGGGACCCACATGACTGATGTTGAATCGCACCACTAACGCAGTGGTCATCTTCTATCTTTGGTTGAATAAGCGTGTGATACACGTTACCCATGGATGTAAAGTCAGTCCTGTAATGAACGCCACGGGATTCTTGACGCATGAGAGCGCCTTTGGTTGCCATATTTGCAACTGTTAGCATGTTTACAAGTTCCCACGCCCTTGGCTCAGCTGGTGCGAGCCGTCTTGCTGCATCAAACCAAAATGAAAGGTGATCAGATGCTTCTTTGAGTAGTGCATCATCTCGCTCAAGTCCAACATGTCGCCACATGAGCGACTTCATCGAGTAAATCAAATCGGAAATACCTAATTCCATCCCTCGCGGAGGCGTGTCTACCGTTCGCTTAAGAATTCGGTCGGGTCGATGTCGATGGCCTTCACTAACTTTGGAGCCCGCTGCAATTCCTGCTACTTCACCAAGGACCATGCCTTCAAGTAATGAGTTTGAGCCCATTCTGTTTGCACCATGCAAACCACTGCTTGCACATTCGCCAACGGCGAACAAACCGGGAATAGATGATTGTCCTTGCAAGTCAACTTGAATACCGCCAATCATGTAATGCGCGCCTGGTCGCACAGGCACAAAATCCTTCGCAATATTGATACCAAAGAAACTGCACATCTTACTAATGCCGGGAAACAAAACATGTGGGTCATCATCTACGTTTGATAAGTCGAGATATACATTAGTGTCATTCGTTTCAATCATCTGCCGGAAGACTGCGCGGCTTACGACATCGCGCGGTGCGAGTTCTGCATCCTTATGCGCATCTGGCATGAAGCGGTCGCCAAATCGGTTACGCAAGACGCCCCCATGGCCTCGACAAATCTCGCTGATGAGCACACGGGCAGCACCTGCAATGTACAAACATGTTGGATGGAACTGAAAGAACTCAGGGTCGCGAATTGTTGCGCCCGCTCTAAACGCCATCGCGACGCCATCTGCAGTAGCAATCGTTGGGTTCGTAGTTTCACGGTAGAGTTGTCCGCCACCACCAGTTGCCAAGATGATATTTTTCGATGAGAAAAGCACTGTGTTGCC
>JAYZCQ010000094.1:0-21619 GCA_036338245.1 Planctomycetota bacterium | reverse complement strand
CGGCGCCACACATCCGACCCGCCCCCTCAACGCAATCCGGGTGGATTCACCGCACCACACTCCCAGTTGAGAGACAAGGATGTTGCGATTGACGCCGATCCGATTGTCCGAAATGGTGATGCGTTAGACGCAACTGCGATGAAACGCATCAAGTTCCTCAGAAAACTACAACAACTGAAACAAGATTAGTTAGGAATCCGACCCGAAGGAATACGCTCTGATGGAGTGAGTTCCGGTTTGTTTTTGTTTACATGTTTTTCTGGCTTGGATAGCGGGGCATCTAGTGTGTCACTCGAGTTGAGCGTTTTATGAAGTCCGTACTTTCGTAGAGGATGTTCTTCATTACCAGTTTTGATTACAGCGTCCTTCGTTGATTCCTTCCAAGCATTAGATAATGCAACGAGTAATTCAAAATACTTTGTGTGCTTCATATCTAGGTCTGACCATTCTTCACGTGGTGAGTACCCATATGCATCCCAAAGAATAATACCTTGAACTTTGTACACTTTGCCTTTTGCATTCGTCCACGATGCTTGCAATGCGGCATTGACATGATGGAGAAAATCATCATCCGGGACAAAGTGAGAACGGTCACCATTTTCACCACAATAACGAGGAGAGACGTAGACGTAGACTGGTTGCTTGCCACCAGTTTGTTCGAGTGCAGTTTCGATATGGTCTTGCACCTTGCCATATGCAGTTGCGTTCTTGTTGCAGTCGTAAACTTCAGGGTAGATAGCGTTGCTTCCGTTTAAGATCGTTGAGAGGCTGAGTCCTTGGTTAAGCCATTCCGGATTCGTATGCCTGCCTGAGGGCAACCCCCAATATCCCCATTGAGCATTCGGACGTAAACTCTTGGCAACTTCTAAACCTTCTTCGTATACCGCGCAAATCTCGTTAAGCCTAGTTTTTGAAATTGTTTTTGCCCGTAGTTCTAACCACCATGGCGCTTCATAGTCCAAGACAATAGGTCCTTCATATCCAATGGGAATTGTCCGGTTGACCCATTTTGAAAACTGCTGAATATTTTCTTGTGAGATTTTGCCACTCGCGTTCGTGTCAACACCTCCGTGATAGGCGATTGGAACCCGTGTGATGCCCTGAGCTTTTGTATACGCAATGGTTTCAGCACCTTGATTTGGCTCGGTCCATTTGATGCAGTTGTAAATCTCGGGCTTCCAGCCAGTTTGGTCTGGTTGGTGAAGCGAGTAAACTCCAAACAGCAAAGATTGGATGAATGGCAAACTTAGCACATGAATAGTTCTACCATATTGGAGTATCGGGTGCAGGATGCCGATTAAATTACATTCAAAAGTTGATTTTTAATGGATCGCGTAGACATTTACATTCAAATAGTGACAGAGCAACCAATTTTGCTTGCCCCAATCATTGCATTCATTTTTGCATATGCATTGGTGCCTTCTCATAGAAGGCTGTTTGTCTCGCTCTTGATATTGGTGCCTTGGCTCACAGTTGCTCGTTCCCCAGGAATGGGTCCGCTTGCTTCAGCCGCTAAGTTAACTTCAGGCATTGCATATCTGCTCATTGCGTTTGCCGCATGGACTCATCCAGGCCCTAAACGCAAACTTCCGGGGTTGGTTTGGCTTTTTGTAATCATCGCTGTTATAGCGGTTCCGTATGTATTCACAACACAAGAACGAATGCTCGCCATCATTTTGAGGATGCAGTGGCTGACAGTCACATTAGCAGGAGCGCTTACAGTGCAGACCATTGTGAGTTATTCCGATCTCAATCGAATCACACAAGCGTTGACTTGGGGATGTGTTTTTGCGCTCATCATCCCATTTTCAAGTCTTGTTTTGTTTCCCGCAGATTCATTCCTTAGAGGTATGGGGCGTTTTCAGCCTTGGGGTGCAAACTCAAATCAAATCGGAATGTTGTTCGCTATGGCAGTGCCACTTTTTGCATATGCGGCGATGACATGGCGAAGTTCTCTTAAATCATTTTTTCTAAGTGCATTGGTACTCACGGTTGGCATGGCGCTTCTAACCGCTAGTCGCCAAACAATGCTCGCAATCACACTTGTGATGTTGCCTGTTATTTTCACGTTAACAAAGAGACCAATTTTTACAATCTTCGCTTTAGCTCTTGGGCTCATGGGCATCTCTTTCATCTTGACATTAGGAGAAGCAGCAAACTTTGAGCGGTTTGGTTCTCTAGAAACGGGGCGGTTGGATATTTGGTCAGCTTATTTGAGTGAAGTATTCCCGAGTCGTCCAATTTTCGGCTTACTTCTAACGAAGGACGAATCATATTTCAAGGCACTGTATGAAGTTGGTATGCATCCTCATAACGCTTGGTTCTATCTCATGTATGTCGGAGGCATTTCGATTGCAGGGCCAATGTTGTACCTGACTCTATATTCAACATTTGCTGGTTACAAAGTTTGGAAAGTTAGGAAACTTCTGCCAGGAAATTCTCTTTATTACAGCATTTTGTTGATGCTATTGTTAGCCATGTATATCCAAGGCATTTTTAACCAGGTTGTATATTGGCCAACCTACTCATGGTCTTTCTTACACGTTGTAATCGCTGGCATCTTCATTTGCATGTATAAAGAGTTGAAGGATAGCTCAATGGATGGCATGCTGTTTGATGACACGTTCGTCGAGTACGACGAGGGCGATACTGAAGAGGAACCATTCCAAAATTTCAGTCAAACTGTGTGATTCTTACAGAGTTTTTTTGCCAATGAGATAACTCTTTTTCGTTCTTCAATGGAAATCAAAAGCTGCCAACTCAGACCAATGTAGAAAAATCCAAAGAGTCCAACTGCTATGAGGATTTGTACCCAGCCAAGCTGCTCCGTGCTGTCAATAAATGAATTGATAAACAAGCATGGCGATGCAGCAAGCGCAATAAGCAACGGTCTTATACTAGGCAGTATCACTTCTTTGAATGTCATGTTGACACAATGCGAAGTAACAATTGGCATAATGATTGCATGAACTAGTATGAAAACTATGGAGTATGCAATTGCCGCACCCGTGTAACTAACATGTTCCGGGAGGGCAAATATAAAGAGCATTGCTAGAAGGGGATTAAACAGCCCGCCTGCAAAGACGTAGGGTGCATATTTGTGAATAAATCCGGCGCCGTAAAACAATTTCATCCAACCATCAGAAACTGCTCTGCAAGTTAATCCAATGACCATAATTCTTACGAGAATCTCGGTTGGCGGCAACATTGTTGCAGGGTCACTGACGCTCCGTCCAACCCATAGGCGAAGCAGCGGTTCGACGAACACAAAGACAATAATCATCGCAGGAAATGCAATGAAGCCGAGCATTCTCGTGCTGTGCCTAAACATGTTCTTCATCGAGTCGCCACTCTTTGTAGAACTGATACGAGCGCTTACCGCATCGAGCCCGAAGGTTAATCCAAGCGTTGTCATGCGTATGTAACTGACAAGTCTGAGTGCAAGTGAGAAAACCGCATTGCCCCATAATCCAAAGAAAAGGTTCATGATGAAGTTTGCGATGCGCTCGTGTAAGTTCATCGCAACGACAACGCCGCTATTCCACCCGAATGTACTAACGACTTTCTTAAGTGAATCTTTAGTTGACCCCTTGCATGTTGGGACCATTTGCTTATCAATGAATGCAAAACCGATGACTACAAGAATCGTAATGGCTGCGTTGATTATTAAGACAATCGTTCCGTATTGGTACAACCCTTTTGTGATGTCAGTCTCTTTTAGGATGAGGAACGGAATGACAGTAGCGATGAGGTATGCACTCCGTCGAACAACAGTCCATAAGTTATGCCAGAAGAAATACTCCCGAACAACAAGCATGTTGATCGATGGGGAAGCTAGAACGATTATGCACGTGGCAAATCCCTCACACATCGTTATCCACTGAGCAGGTGCAACCCATGATTCTTTAATGTTCATAAACGGGAGAATTAAAACAATGCAAGTGAAGAACAGGGCAGTGATTAAAGCCACGGCAATACTTGTTTGGAATGAAGCTGCGAATGCAGGCCGAAAGTCGGTTGCATCCTTGTCATGCCATGCAGCTCCTAGTTCACGGACCATCGAACTTCGCATCATGTCTTGGAACATCATTCCAAGACCCACAGATGAACCGACTAGCCCAATGAGTCCGAACCCATCGATACCAAGCCATTTCACTTGCAAGGGCACAATGATGATGCCCATAATCATGGTGGCTGCTAACCGTCCATAATTTGCCGTAATCCTCTTTAGACCTTGTTTCTTCTCAGATACCACTCTTGCCCTCGATATTGGTACGGAGTAAAGTCTTCATTAGTTGGCAAAAGATTCTCATTTCATTTACAGGTTTCATAGTTTTACATACTATCGGAACACAATGTAAACATTCTTTGTGTATTCACGCATTGTCTTGAACACTCAAAAAATGACTCTGATATATTCCATCGAATGCAGGGACAGTCTGACATTAAACCTACTTTCATGATGGTTGGCTGCCAGAGGTGCGGAACGACGTGGACCGATGCTGCACTCAGAAATCATCCAGAGATCTACCTGCCCAATCAAAAGCAATCTTATTTTTTTGATCGGAATTATGACAAGGGAATTGAATGGTATCTTGGCAGATTCCAAGATGCTAAAGAAGGCGAGTTAGTAGGTGAGATAGCAACTGGGTATTGCCTCATTGATGCTGTACCGCTTATGCATAAGCATTTTCCGGAAATCAAACTCATGATGGTCATGCGAAATCCTATTGATAGAGCATATAGCAATTACCAAGCTCGGAAAGTAGAGCAAGGGTGGACGAGTTTTGCAGATGCACTCGAACGAGAGCCAGATTTATTGACTCGAGGCGAGTACATCGATCAAATTGAGTGTTTATTGAGACATTACGATTCCGAGCAAATTCTCTTCTTGCTCTATGACGACCTCTACCAAGATGACAGGGCATATCTAATGTCAATACTTGAGTTTCTTGGCGTCAATGCATCAATTGAATCAAATCTATATGGGCAACGCAAAAACGCAGCGATGTTCCCTAAATTGAGGAAAGTACTTCACTGTTGTGGGCTTAAGCCAGTTGTGCACTGGATTAGCCGTTCTTCCATTGGAGATGCAATACGAAGGCAGCGTAAACGTAAAGGAAAGTCATATTCAATGATGGATATGGAAACGATGTCAATGTTAAATGCGCACTTCAGGCCTTTTAATGAACGTCTCGCTGACTTTCTAAACCGCGACTTGTCACAATGGAGTTCACTTGATTCATGAAGATTGGCGTTTGGGTTTCGGTCATTGCGGGGCAGAAAGGATTTGAACGTAATGTCTCTGGGCATATTCAAGTCCCGTTATTTTCTATTCAGAAGCTCATTGAAGAAGGCCATGAAGTTCATCTCATAACTAACGCTTATTCTGATGAACGTTCAGTTCCGTTCTGTATGCCAGATGGTGTAAAGGTTCACTTTGTCATTGATGCTCGGAATCGAGGTGGCGTTCTTGAGCGAACTGGACATCAACGAGAAAGCATAAACTTTTTCAAACTATTGAAACAAGTCAACAGTATCAAACACATTTGCCATTCAGAAAAGTTTGATGCACTTCATATGTTTGGGTACAACCGAACGGCGCAACTTGCTTCAGGGATGAAACTACTCGGATTAAATACGCCAGTAGTTGTGACAATGTTTGCAGCAAACCTGCCAAAGAAACTGTCATTTATTGCAAAGTTTCTTTGGAGTAAAATTGACGCAGTCGTCACAGCAACGGGCTTTGTTAAAAAACAACTTGAAGCGAGAGGCTTGGCAGTTTCTCAAGTTAGACATGGAGTCATCCGTGACATAGCAAGTGAATATGACGGGACCCCAGTTGAACCAAAACATAGAGTGTTGTTTTGGCGTGATTTGACGGTAAAAAATGGCGCTGATGTTGCGCTCTCTGCGTTCACTGCGCTTGCGGAAAAGTACCCGGACGTCCAATTTGATTTTGCTGTCCGCCAGCACTGGAATGAAATCAAAGATGTTGAAGACCAAATTGCCGCATTTGATAATGTTTCACTTTATCGGTTCCCCTACTCCGAGGGCAAATCTATTTCAAAATTCCTTCTTGAGTCGCTTTGCGTGATTATGCCGATTCGCGATATCAGCATTGACCCACAACTTGTCATAGCTGAATCGCTATCAATGGGTGTGCCAGTCATAGCAACGGACCAGCGTTCAAACCCAGAGTTTGTCATTGACGACGAGACTGGAAAACTTATTCCACTTGATGACAATCAGCGTGCAATCGATGCACTTGATGCACTTCTTTCTAATCGTGAACAGACTCTGAAGATGGGTGATGATGCAAAAGCCTTTATCGAGAAGAACTGGAATTGGATGAACTATGTTAACGAGATTGTGGATGTCTATAGGCACGTTTCAAAACGCTAATTTCTGCATGTTCTAGGGGGTATAAAAGGCTGTTTTTTGCTTTGTAAAAAGTATCCGTGGGAGTTCTACTGAAATTAACACAAAGGGGTTGATTTTGAGCCTTTCAGTGTGTACCATCGGTCGTTTCGTCGCATTTTGCGTCAAATCCAGCTGTGTTGCTGGGCGGATAGGACACCCCACGTATAACCACCTATTTTCACCCCAAACGGAGTTACCTAAAACATGTCAGCAGACAACCTCATTTCACCTCACGGCGGTACACTCGTCAATCGTTTTCAAGATGGCGTCTCATCAGAAGGATGTCCAAAAATCACTCTTTCTTCAAAACAGGCTTGTGATCTTGAAATGATTGCAATTGGTGCTTTTAGCCCACTGACAGGGTTCTGCAACAAAGTGGATTTTGAGTCAATCTGCAAAGACATGAGACTTGCTGATGGCACAGTTTGGCCAATTCCTATAACGCTCGCAGTCACTGACGAAGAAAAAGAAACCCTTCAAGAAGGCGGTAAAGCTGCTCTCTACCACGAAGACGGCACATTCCTTGCAACAATTGATATTGAAGACATCTACCCTCATGACAAAGCGCTAGAGATTCCGAATGTCTTTGGTACTGAAGATGAAGCACACCCTGGCGTGAAGCAAGTCATCGACGAAGGTGAATGGCTTGTAGGCGGTCCAATCAACGTCACGACTGTGACCCCAGAAGTTGAACCAGGCGAACAATTCACTGAGTATCGTTTGCCACCAGCAGAAACTCGTTCACTCTTTGCTAACAATGGTTGGAAAACAGTTGCTGCATTCCAAACTCGTAACCCAATTCACAGAGCTCACGAATATCTTTGCAAATGCTCACAAGAAATTTGTGACGGTCTGCTTATTCACCCACTTGTAGGTGAAACTAAAGAAGGCGACATTCCTGCTGACGTCCGTATGGATTGTTACAACACAATCATCGAACATTACTTTGTCGCAGACTGCACAGCGCTTTCAGTAATGCCTGCTGCGATGCGTTACGCAGGGCCAAGAGAAGCAATCTTGCACGCTCTTATCCGTAAAAACTATGGTTGCACACACTTCATCGTAGGCCGTGACCACGCAGGTGTAGGCGATTACTACGGAACTTATGACGCACAAAACATCTTCGACAACTTTACTGATGAAGAAATCGGAATCGTCCCACTTAAATTTGAACACGCTGCTTACTCAATGAAAGCACAAGGCATGGTGAGTGCGAAAACATTCCCTAAACTTGAAGGCGACCAAATTTTCTTGTCAGGCACAAAAGTTCGTGAACTTCTCTCGCAAGGTGAAAGGCCACCAGCAGAGTTTTCAAGACCAGAAGTGGCTGACGTACTCATTCAGTGGGCAACTGCAACAGTTACCGCATAACAAACTATTTATTCCAACTCAAAGGATTACAAAACAAATGGCAGAACAAGTCGCAACAAACATTACTTGGCACGAAGGCACAGTCACATCTGAAGAAAGACTGAAAAACATGGGTCAAAAAGGGGCTACTTTTTGGTTCACAGGTTTATCTGGCAGTGGCAAAAGCACAATTGCAGTTGCAGTTGAGCAGGTACTATTAAGTCGTGGTCATCACGCATACAGACTTGATGGTGACAACATCCGAATGGGCCTAAACAAAAACCTTGGATTTTCGCCAGAAGACCGAACGGAAAACATTCGCCGTATCGGTGAAGTTTCAAAGTTGTTTGCTGATGCTGGTGTACTTTCCATTGCTAGCTTTATTAGCCCATACTCAGAAGACCGTGATCAAGTCCGTGCACTTCACGCGGAAAACGATGTCCCGTTCTTTGAATGCTACATTGACTGTTCACTTGAAGCTGCTGAAGAACGCGATCCAAAAGGTCTTTACAAGAAAGCCCGCAGCGGTGAGATTAAAGGTTTCACAGGCATCGACGCTCCATACGAAGAGCCTACAAATGCAGAATTGCACATCAGAACACATGAAGATGATTTAGAAACATGTGTTACTAAAGTCATCGAATTTATCGATGAGCAAAATTTGTTTGGTTAATCTAGGTATTGCATTAAACGAAAGAGGCACTCATCTGAGTGCCTCTTTTTATATACAGTTTATGCGCCACCGAATACGATGACATCGTTGAAGGTATCCATCATCTCGGGCGTAATCTGACCACCCCACGGGTCTTCTAAACTACTGAATGGATTCGATGGATTTACCGTTTGATTTGTATGCATCTGTTCATTTGCAACTTCAAAGAACGTCCTGTCTTCACCTGCTGAAATCATTAGGTAGCGACCGCGTGATGTGCCCCAGCCAACTCCACCACCTTCCCAGTCGCCTTCCCAAAATGTCGGATGTGCAATCGCAAGCGTGAGGTAGCCCATTCGCATATCTTCATCAATTGTAGGGGCATCTAAACTCAGTAAGCTTGCATTCATATTGACTGCATCTTCAAAGTATTGGTCAAGACCCGGCAAATCAAACTGAGGAAGCGTGCCGGAAGTCGCAAAGTCAATAATCGGACCACTCTTTCTGATACTTCTTAAGTAAATGATTGGTGTATCCCATGAGTCTATGAGTGCTGGAAGTGTGTAATCAGAAATCGAAGCGTCATAGGGTTTGTATTTGAGATCACTTGCTTTTGGACTAAAATAAGGTTCATGAACTCTTCCCCCGAGCCATGGTCCTTCGCCGAACCGGTTTTCATCAAACGCAATCTCCCAATTGAGACCCGTGATTGGATCTGTAAGTGAAAATTCAATGGTTGCATCGCCTGCAAAGTTGTCATACTCTTCAACTGCTGCAGTCGGTGATTGACTGTGCTTCACTCGAGCGCCACCCATGAGTTCAAGCAGGGCGTTTTGCATTGGCGTAACCGCAACGCCGTCCACAACTGCATCCGGCAAAATGCCTGGATACCGACCGTTGTCGAGGGCAAATTCATCGCAAGCGCGACCAAATGATTGCATGAGCGTAGAGGTTTGTGTTTTCTTTGCCGCGTTCTGGACACCACTGAGGGCGGCAAGCAAAATGCCTGCAAGGATTGCGATGATTGCAACGACAACCAAGATTTCAATCAGTGTGAAACCAGGGTTCGAACGGTGTTTCTTTATGTTGATATAAATCATGAGCGTCTTTCTATTCTAAAAACAAAAAAGGAATCTGAAACCAAATCCTTAGCCAAATCCCGCCATGCTCATCCGCACTGAAAGGGTATGCGAGTTTGCTTCAATTTTCAACAGAAATTCCAAAAAATGCACCTAACCACTGACCCATGACGTCTTTTACGAAGGCATCAATGCCTAATTGCGTTTGCTGCGTATCGATTCCCCACAAAGAGCATTTCAAATCAATAAATGTTGGGTCTGCTTGAATTCGATAGGCGTCTGGAACTTCTACAAGTGTGGGGATGTCAGAAGCGAATGCTGCAGTCGCAGCATTGACCTCGGGTGAACCGATAGACAAACTTGGCTGAATTCGCAATTCAACAGAGTTGAGATACCACATGTCAGTACAAACGAGCGGATAGGGTGATACTGAAACATCGTTTGTTGCCTTCCATGCCTCAATTGCACCTTTGACTTGTTCAGCGAGCGGTCTGTCACCAACTTCAGCACGTAGGTGCGCGCCTACGATGATGGGTATGACGGATTGGGGGAGGATTGGACCGTTAGCGTTAAACATCTTAGAGTTCTGCTAATCGGTTTGCTGTTTCTGCTTCGATTAATAAATCGAGCACCGTTTGAATATCTCCACTCATAAAGTCAGAGAGGTTGTGTGATGTACTGACTCGGTGGTCAACCACTTGATTGTCTTTATAACGATAGGTGCGAATTTTCTCAGCCCTACTCCCTGTGCCGATGAGCGATTGACGTGTTTCAGCACGCTTGGCATCAACTTCTGCCTTCTGCTTTTCATACAAGCGTGCTCTTAGGAGTTTCCATGCTTTCTCACGATTTTGAGCTTGGCTTTTGGTGTCTTGCATACGCACTTCAATGCCACTTGGTTCGTGAATAAGATGGACTGCGGTCGCAACCTTGTTGACGTTCTGCCCACCAGGGCCAGTTGCGGTTGTAATTTTCTCTTGTACATCTTTAGTGTCGAGTTCCACTTCGACTTCTTCGGGTTCAGGAAGCACCGCTACGGTTGCAGTTGATGTGTGCACGCGACCTTGCGTTTCAGTTGCTGGAATGCGTTTAACTTGGTGTGTGCCTGATTCAAATGCGAGGTTCGCCCAGACGCCTTCTCCAACAATGTTCAGCATCACGGCTTTGCACCCGCCCATGTCAGCGACGCTTCGATCCATCTCCTCGATTTTCCATCCCTTTGTCGCAGCATATCGAGTATACATTTCTTCGATATTGCCAGCCCAAATGGCAGCTTCATCACCGCCTACGCCTGCTCGGATCTCAAGAATGATAGAACCAATCGCTTGATCATCAGCATTGACGAGTTGTTTTTCAATCGATGTAGTGAGCGATTCCAGTTCAGTTTGAATATGTTCATATTCATCTTTTGCAAGCGATGCGATTTCAGGATCATCGCTCCGCTGCATTTCTTCAAGTTCAGTTTCTTGTGCTAATAGCGATTGATAGCTTTCAAAAGATTGCACGAGTGATTCGATTGCGGATTTCTTAATTGATAGGGCAGTTACTTGTTTGTGGTCAGCAAGTACTTCTGGGTCGAGCAATTGATTCGATAGGTCTTCGTATTGAGTGCCTATGTCAACGAGCTTTTGTGCCACATTCTCAGGGATCCGATTGGACATTCATCTATCCTATCGCAAAGGGTCTGGCCCTGTACCAGGTACTGGTGCAGACCCTCTATTTGGGCGCAAGGAAAAGCCCGTTTAAAAAACGGGCTGTTGTAGAAAAAGTATTCTGGGGAGAGTTACTTCTTTTTGTTCTTAAAGTAGTCGCCTTTGAACTTGCTTTGGAACTTCTCAACACGACCAGCTGCGTCAACAAATGCCGCCTTGCCTGTGTAGAAAGGGTGTGAACCAGACCAAATATCAACGTGCATTTCAGGCACAGTCGCGCCGACCGTCATGACGTGCTCGCCACGAAAGAAAACTTTGCAGTCGTTGTGGTATTCAGGATGTGTGTCATTCTTCATGATTCTGCTCCAAAACTCGTTATGCATTGCCCCATATGCTTGGGAGCCCCATATTGTAGGGAAACTCACGGAGATTTCAACCCTCAAGAAATGTGTATTGAGAGCGGAAACGTATAATTCAACGTATGCACAATCGAAAATTCCACTATATCGCAGTGCTTATCGGGGTTGGTTTCCTATTTGGTTGTACGCAGCGTCAAGGGGATTCAGCCATGGTATTTATCAAAGGTGGAACATTCTTGATGGGCAGTGATCAAGGATATCCGGAAGAACGCCCCACAAGAGAAACAACGGTGGGCTCATTTTGGATGGATTCGACTGAGGTTACCAATAAGCAGTTTGCAGAATTTGTTTCTGCAACAAGTTATGTCACGTTCTCTGATCGCGTGCCAAGCAAAGAGAATTATCCAAATGCTAAACCAGAACTCTTAGTCCCTGGCTCCGGTGTGTTTGTCCCAAACAAGGATGCACAAGTTCAGGAGCTTTCGTGGTGGAGCTATGTGCCCGGTGCGAACTGGAAACATCCTGAAGGACCGGATAGTTCAATCGAACATCGCATGAACGAGCCCGTCGTGCACATCGCATTTGAAGACGCACGTGCATATGCTACATGGGCAGGGAAGCGGTTGCCCACCGAAGCTGAATGGGAGTATGCAGCACGCGGTGGCCTTCAAGGTAAGACTTTTGAATGGGGCGAAAATTTTACGCCCAATAATCAGCACATGGCAAATACTTGGCAAGGTGAGTTTCCAATCAAAAATACTGAAGCTGATGGTTTTGCAGGTATCTCGCCAGTTTGTTCATTCTCGCCCAACAGTTTTGGCTTACATGACATGACTGGAAATGTGTGGGAGTGGACTACTACAAGATGGGGTGAGAACGTTCGAGTGACAAAGGGTGGCTCCTTTTTATGTGCACCAAATTACTGCATTCGCTATCGCCCAGCTGCGAAGTCACCGGTCAGCGAAGACACAAGCACAAACCACATCGGTTTTCGGTGCGTTCGTTAATCGAGATTACTCAGCCAATTCGTCATTAGCTGCAGATGATTCATTGGTTTTTCATTTTCGCCTTTGCGAACAGAATGCACGTTGCCAATCTCATCATAAGCTAGCAGGATGGTTTGCTTATCAAGTTTGCGTCCAGTTTCTTCGATATCCCCAAGCCGAATCTGTTGACCACTTAAACTTATAGAGCGAGTGTATTCAGTATTATCACTCATCATGCGAAGACTCATTAGTCCTCCACCCTCATCTGCCCAGCTAAGTGCATTCACAGGATGATGATTTGCAAGTGCCATGTTTGAAAGAAGACCATCAGTTCCGTAATTAGCTACATATGCCTCAGGTTGACCAGAGATTTCAGAGATAATTGCGAGCATGTTTCCGTCAGGGCTAAATGTTGCACTGAAATAGTTAGCAAGTTCGGAAATCAAAACACGGGGTGTAGCACCAACTTTTAGTGCAATGCTTTCAAGCGTGCCTCTAGTGTCCCCAATCGGGATACGTGTAAACAAAACATCGTTTGTCACGGGGTGAACGGTTAATGGCGACAATTCATGGGTGAGTGATTCTAAAAGAGTTTCTGGATTCGTTGAACTAGAGGGTTGAAATTTTACTAGCGAAGTCTGCCTAACAGGGTGTGAAGTGGTTGTCGTGGCGAGTCCAATCTGACCATTTGATGACAGGATGGGTGCAAACACATCTCTATCGTTAAAACTTAATCTTGTCTGGAATCTCGCGGGGCGGAATGTACCTTTGGCAATTCCCCACATTCCAGTCGCTAAATCAGTCGTCGTTGCCAGCAATGTTTGTCCATCTCCAGATATAGAAATAGATTCTTCGTATGCATCTATTTGGAATGGGTGTCTTGTGTGGGCTCCATTGCTATCAGTTTTCCAAAGTGAGCGTTCCGCGCCTTGAATGCCGCCTTCCAAAAATGCAATATTTCCATTTTCGCTGATTGAAAATTGAGCACCTGACCAAGTGTTTACAGTACGCAAGTTAGAAAGCACTGGGTGCTCAGTGCCACTTGCGACCTTTGATTCCTTATCGAAACTGATTTTGTATAAGGTTTCACCTCGAGTAAACAGCAATGTTCCATCATCAGCAAGTGAGGCTTCACTTGAATTTTTTAGGACTAATCCGGTCTCGCCGGTATTCACATCAGCCCAATAAACTTCTTGTAAGTAACGTCCCTCTGCATAGCGATCGGTGCTAAGTAAGATTGTTTGACTATCCAAGGCTTCCAATATGTGAATCGGTCGCTGGTCAAATTCAAAATGTAACTCCGTTCGTCTTAACTCTGAACCACTACGAGCATCAATTGTTATAGCAATGGTTGGTTCAACAGTCGTCAATGCAATGGTTTCATTCGATAGAAAACAGAAACCTCTTGGAATGTTAAATGCAGCATTTGAGTTATAGCCAACGTACTCATTTGTTAGTGATGTGACTTGCACTGGTGAAACATCCGCTGTCAAATCTTGTCGCATGACTTTGATGGGTTTGTTTGCGCTCATTGCCTCTGACATGTACAGAAAAACGCTACTGTCGGGAGAGAATCGCCCAGTCACCCCGCCTGACGATGACTTCACAAGTGTTGATTGATATTGCCCTAGTTTTCTTAAATGAAAAAAGACATCCTTCGACCAGTTTTTTGCACTTGAAACTTCAGAGATAGTTTTGACTGTTCGCATGGCAATAGTTCGACCATCTGGTGAAAGTTGGACATCAAGCACATCAAAATTTTCTGGAGCCATTATCGAAACAGCTTCAAGTGGTTGTGCTATTGAACTACCTGAAATCATCTGAGACTTCTCATATACGTTTTGGTTTTTTTCAATTGTTGATTTTGGTTTTCCGCCTAAATAGTAGGCGAGTATTGCAATGCTAATCATCAAGACAATCGTTACGAGTTGGCGAACTCGACTTGGGGAAGGTAGGGGCACATCCGATTCAGTGTCACCATCATGTCCAAGCGCTCGCTCTTCTTTGATGAGATCAAGCTCATTTCGAACATCAATTGCAGTTTGCCACCGCCTGTCAGGGTCTTTTTGCAGACAACGCTTAACCACTCGGCTCATCGCTTGTGGCACTTCCTTATTCAGTGATTGCATCTGAATTGGGTTGTCCTTAAGCAAGCTTGATAGCCGTGAAAGTGTTGTCTCACCTTCAAAGGGGGAAGTGCCTGTTGACATTTCATACAATACGACGCCGAGAGAGAATACATCTGTCGATGCGGAAATCTCTTGCCCTTGTGCTTGTTCAGGTGACATGTAATGCACAGTTCCAAGGATGCGTCCTTCCACAGTCTCGCCAATGGCTTGCGTTTTGACATCATCAGGATTAGTGCTTTCAAATGGTGAAGTAGCAAGTTTTGCAAGTCCAAAATCAAGAACGGTGACTTGACCGCTGTCTCCAACAATGATGTTGTCGGGTTTGATATCGCGATGCACGATACCTTGTTTGTGTGCTGCGCCTAATGCATTTGCGACAGGCAGTGAAACTGAAAGTACTTGGTCAACGGACATTTTCTTTTCATTTTTCAGGATGTCTGAAAGCGTTTTGCCTTTTACGAGTTCCATTGTGATTAGGGTGACATCATCAATTGTCTCTATTGAATAGATGGTCACAATGCTTGGGTGTTTAAGGGCTGCAAGCGCTTTCGCTTCTCTTTCAAAACGTGCTTTGCGAGTAGCATCTTGCACAACTTCTGGTCGAAGCAGTTTGACAGCAATCACTCGATCGAGCCTGGTGTCAATCGCTTCATACACCTCACCCATACCGCCTCGACCCATGAGTCGTGTCAGTTCATAAGGTCCAATGCTAGTCCCTGAGCGGTCTTGAGTTTTCGATTCGCTTTGTGTCATGGCCCTCTATTGTAGTCCTCAATCCTACCCAAACGACCATTTAACGTCAAACAATTGTTATGGTTAAGCGCTTTAAATGGTCCTTGACAACAATGAATTGAAGCATGTAATATCACTGAAAAGGAGTTCTTTAATGTTTCGTTTTCTTGCAATTGTTTCAATCGTCATGATGTTGGTCAGCCCCGCATCATCAGCAGCACCACCATCTCAAGATAATTGGTGGCAAACAATGGACCGTTATACTGGAAAGTGGCGAACAAAATCAAAAGGGTATAGAGAACCAACACAGGAGTTTCAAAATGAGTGGGTTGAACCGCGTAAACTCCAGCACTACTCTTCACAATCAATTGGCAATGCACCGCGAAGTAATATGACTGGCTTCGTTCGTTGGAGCAAGGATAATGACCGTATTGAGTGGAGTGAAGTGACCGATTCAGAACTCGATGGCAGACAAATGTCGACAGGATTCTGCATTAATTCAACACCAAAAACAGTGACATGGATCGTATCAGTCTATGGTGAAGAAGGATTTGTTCGCCAGTTCTCAATGGTCGATACCTTTGATGAAGGGGGACTTACACGTTCTATTACATTGTTACGCGGGGAAGACTTAGAACGTCAAACAACATCTTGGATTCCTGTTGAGTAATTTTTTACGATGGTTTATTCCGTGGTTAGATACTCATCTGGTTTCATGCTTTCGTAGACTCAACTGTAACACCATTTACAAGGAGGTAATCATGAACGCGAACTCAAATGCCGCTACTCGTCGCTCTAACTTCTTCATCAAGCTCTTTTCGATTCTTGTACTCGCTCAGATTTTTGTTGGTTGTGCATCCAATGGTGTTGTAACGACGTCTGACAAGCGGGAGGTAACGGTTCTTAGGCAACAAGTGTTAGCCGAGCAAATCGCATCCGGTCGCGAAGTCGTTGTTACATTGGTTGAAACACCACCCAATACAGTGGGTGAATGGCACTGGCATCCCTCTGAAACATACCATTACTATCTTGAGGGAAGCGTTACAATTGAGTTCAAAGATGGGACAAAACTTGAAGGGGTACCAGGCCCTGTAAATCATGTTCCTTACGGTGCTTGGCATCGTGGGGTGACTGGTGATCGGGGTGTACGACTCATCGTATTCCGCGTTCATCAAGAAGGCGAGCCGATTCGCCATCTAGAAGAGCAGCATTCGCATTAACTCCCCCAATTGGACTCGAACCAATGACCTAGCGGTTAACAGCCGCTCGCTCTACCAACTGAGCTATAGGGGATAGGAAGGCGAAATTATAGCAAAACAAAATCCCTCTGTACGCATTAAAATCATCACTAGTCGTACGTTTTCTTGACTTTATAAATCGGTGGGCTATACTCGGGAGCTTGTGGTGCGGGGCGTTTTGATACTCATCCATAAGGGAGATAGGAGAACACTTGTTTACACTCATTATCACTACAACGCTTTCTTTCGCAGAACCAATTGTGCCGATGCCAAATCCGCACGATTACATTGGAAAGAAAGTCGTTGAAATAGATGTCCCAACTGAAGAAGCCGTATCAGCATTACTTGACGCTGGCATTGAGGGATTAGCATGCCGACCGTCAACAGGTTCAGGCCCTTGGCTCATTGAACAAGAAGATGAAGTACTTTTAACAACACTTGGTTTGAAACACATTGAGGTGATTCCAAATCTTGCAGAGTTCATTGCGAATCGTAACACTGAGCGCAGAGTAGCACGTACATCACAACCACTTGGAGATGTTTTTTACAGCGACTACCGAGTCATCAGTGAATACAACACGCACATCGACCAATTTTTACTCGACCATGCTGACATTGCAAATGGTATCGTCATTGGTCAAAGTCACGAGGGGCGTGACATTCGCGGCATCGTCATAAACGCAGGGGGAGGCGAAAAGCCTGCGGTGCTATTTAATGGTACGCAACACGCACGTGAATGGATTTCACCTCCATCAACAATGTACATCGCTGACATGCTTGCAGATGCATATGGTGTGGATGCTGAACTGACCTCATTACTTGACCGAGTTGAAGTGATCGTTATTCCAATCGTTAACCCAGACGGTTATGCATTTACATACGAGCAGGGTGGTGACAGATATTGGCGAAAGAATCGAAGAGATAATGGCGGCTCTTGCGCAGGCGTGGATTTAAATAGAAACTGGGGTTCAGATTGGAATGGTGGTCAGTCAACAAGCAATGACCCATGCAGTGATGTATATGTTGGTCCATCTTCAATGTCGGAACCAGAAGTGCAAGCCCTGGCAAATTACTGTCTAAATCACGGCAACATCAAAGCACAAATCGACTACCACGCATTCTCTCAACTCATTTTAGAACCGCGTGGGTACACCACTACTCCGCCACCCGATTGGGATGAACTACATGCACTCGGCGGGGCAATGTCTGATGCTATTGAATCAGTCTATGGCGAGTACTATGTTCACGACAATCCGTGCAATATTTTGTATTGTGCAAGTGGAACACTCATTGATTGGCCGTACGACACATATGGTTCAAAGGCGTACTGTATTGAACTTCGCCCTAGCTCTGGTGGCATTGGTGGCTTTGACCCACCTCCAAGTGAAATTCTGCCTTGCGCACAAGAAAACTTTGAGGGTGCAATCGTGCTGATTCAGGACGCCGCTACGCTTCTTTCCATTTCATTACCAAATGGTTCACCCGTTTCTGTTTCAACCGAAAATGAAACAACATTTGATGTGTTGATTGAATCTCGTAACGAAGATCCAATGGAAAAGACTGGCCTTCTTCATTACAGAGGTGACGGGGGCGAATTCAACGAGTCGCCAATACAGTACCTTGGTAATTCGCAATACGTAGCAACACTCCCATCATTTGATTGTGAAGATATGCCTGAATATTACATTTCAATCATGACACATTCAGCCAATGTCGTGACATTCCCAGCAGGCGCGCCTGACGCGTTATTGAATTCAGCGGTCGTGACAAGCGAGGACGTCGTATTTGAAGATGATGGTGAAACAAACATAGGCTTTACCGTGTCGGGCGATGCTGTTGACGGTGGATGGGAACTTGGCGTTCCAGTTGGTGGCGGCCTTCGTGGCGATCCGCCAACTGATGCAGATGGCTCAGGAAGTTGCTGGCTTACAGATAACATCGAAGGCAATAGTGATGTTGATGGTGGACAAACAATCTTGACCTCACCGACATTAGAGATTCCTGGCAATGGTTGGATTCTGAGTTATGCCCGCTGGTTCTCAAATAATTTTGGTGCAGCTCCCGGCGAAGATGTGTTATCAGTGCAATGGTCAGAAGTCGGTTCATCTTCGTGGGTAAACTTAGAAGTGGTTGGCCCAACAGGCGAAGGTACAACCGGTGGTTGGTATGACACATCAATTGATTTGGACAATGCAGGATTGCTCGAAATCGAGGCATTCCAGTTCCGCGTGATTGCAGAAGATGTTGGTGAAGGTTCAGTTATCGAAGCAGGTCTTGATGCGATTTCACTCGCTCGACTTACCTGTGAAGATGACAATCAATGTGAAGGCGATGTCGATGGCAATGGCGAAGTCAATGTCAACGACATTCTCAATGTCATTGCAGTATTCGGCACAGATGATCCATCAGGTGATGCGAACGGAGATGGCCAGGTTGACATTAGCGACATCCTACTCATCATCAGTAATTGGGGTGAGTGTTAAAAAACTTCCTTTGAATATGATTTAGCAACATTTTCTCTGTTAGCATCAGTGGGTATGCCGTTTTTAGTCATTCAATTACTTCTCATTGTTTGTTTATCTACATTGGGACAACAGCAGCCAAGTAGACATGAACTTCTTGTAAAAAACATATGTGACATTGGGGGGCAAGAAACAATCACAGCAATTGAACAAAGTGAGCAAGGTGAAGCATTTTTGCAGACGCTCACATCAAACGATGTGTGGATGCATGAACTACTTGACAGCGGGCCAGTCATGCGTGGCGAAATCGTTATCCCGTTTTTGTTTCAGTTATGGAGCGAAGACAATTCCCTTGACCTACACGATGTTCACCGTTCAATGGCAACCGCTTGCGCGCTTGCAATGGGGATGCGAGATTTAGACCCATCGTGGATGAAGGAACGATACAATTGGTTTAGGGATAACTGGAACGCGAATCGATTAAACATCGGTTATGGAGATTTGAACACGTTTGAACGAAGGTTCATCGCAAGAGGATTGCAACGCACAAGTTGGACAACCGCAAAAGCACTTGAGTACTTGCGAGATACGATTTTTGTTCCGCGTTCCCAGTACGCAAAAACAGCTTGGCGTTCTCCATATCGAGGATACAACGCATTTGGTGATACAGTTCAGGGGCCGATGTATTACTTTCCGTTTAGGGATTCGTTTGACAGTGATGCTGAAATGGCTGTCAAGATCGGTGGCGTGTGCGGATCTCTCTCACATGTTGGTGCTGCCTCTGCAATCGCTGCAGGTATTCCCGCACTTACAATGGGAGAGCCCGGTCACTGCGCATATGCTGTGCAAACGAAACCGCACACTTGGGAACCAGCGTACAGTTTGAGTTGGAAGCGTGGATTACACACTTCAATGTCAAGAAACACATGGTCCTCACTTGAACTTTCGCAACTCGCCCATTGCGACCAAACTCAATCGTTTAGCGCAGGGAATGCAAAACGGAAAGCAATGTGGTTTGAATCGATTGGTGAGTTTGAAAATGCAAACGCTGCTTGGAGAGAAGCCATCGAAATAAATCCATTCGATGAGTCATTGTTTAGTGAGTATGCGCGATTTGGAGCTCGGCGTGAAATGTCTACAATATGGTGGATTGATCTGATGAAGATGATTCAAACGCATTTACTACCAAATCATCCAGAACCCGGTTGGCATTTGTTAAGTCATGATGTGTTTCCGAATATGTTTAAGTCGGGAAATGAACGCGCACAACTCATGGGATTTCAAACTTTTCTTAGTAAACTTGATGGTTGGGGCTCCGTTCGTTGGAACGTAGAAGGTGCGCTTAACTGGGGCTGGAAGGTTGCATCGAATCAAAATAGCAAATCTGAATTCCTTATTACTTCAATGCAAACGCTAATTGACGATCCTCATGTCGGACCGGCGTATGTTGCGTGGGCTTTTGATAAGTCAAAAGATGATGCGGTACTCAGTAGCGCATTTGAGCAAGCGCTTCTCGAAGAATCTGCAGGAGGTGGAGAAGGACGAAATGCAGTGTTGAAGCAACTTGCAAGTACAATGTTGCCACCAGCTGCTGCAGAAGGTGATTTAGACACATTTCAACGGATTGGCCAAAAAACAAAATCTTTATTTAAACCAAGGACTTTACTGAGTGAGATGAAAATTGAACCATTTGAAGGGGAACTGTTAAGTAGTGGAGGAGCGCTATCAATTTTTAAACCAGGAAATCGATGGGATTCGCCTGAAAAACATTGGGGGGTTCTTGAAGAGCACGGTGGCTGGTTTCATACCGATAATGGTGAGACGCCGTGGTTTGAAGTTGAGTTACCAAAGTTTGGAGATTTAACAGGCATCATTCTTGATTCAAGAAATGGTCAGCCAGGAAGAGCAAAAGGCGTTCGCATACTCGTCAGCGAAGATGGTGAATCTTGGACGCAAGTTGGACAAACGCCAACAGGGCATTCACAGCAACGCATCGACTTGAGTGAAAAGAAGCCGAGGGCTAGGTTTGTTCGCTTTGAGCGAGATGGCGAGTGCTTGCATTACTATCGAGTTTTGATTTATGGAGAACCTGCAAGTTGATGCACTTTATGTTCATTGTACTTTCGCTCTTAGCACCTCAAAGAGCCGCGACGTTTGAAGAAGCAACTGCTACCGCAACGGCAAACGACATGCCAATTTTGATATACGCGCACGGTAGTGATTGGTGTTCGATTGGTGAAACCTTGAGGGAAGACGTTTGGGATACTGAATCGAATGTCATTGGCATCGTCTTTGTAAGTATTGATGTTTTGGAAAATCCGACTGATGAAAGTAACGCCGCAAACAAAGGTTTTGATACGAACAAGATTCGCACATATCCATCGATTCTTGCACTGACGCCATCCGGTGAACTCATGGGGAGAAGAGCCGCAGAAACACTTCCGCTTGATGTAGTTGGAATGAGGGCTTCATTACGTTCATTTTCAGCAGAGGTTTTAAAAAGACACGTGCTGATGAATATGGCAGATGAAGCAATGTTCAGTGGTGATGTCAACAA